>JALSRW010000421.1 GCA_026984595.1 Alphaproteobacteria bacterium | reverse complement strand
TCTCGGGCGGCAACTTCCAGAACTTCTCGATCTTCGCGCTGGGCATCATGCCCTACATCACCGCGGCGATCATCATGCAGCTCCTCACCACCACCGTGCCGGCGCTCGAGAAGCTGCAGCGCGAGGGTGAGGAGGGCCGCCGCATCATCACCCAGTACACCCGCATCGGCGGTATCGCCCTGGGCGCCTTCCAGGGCCTCTTCCTGGCCGTGGGCTTCCTCGAGAACAACGGCGGGCAGTTCCTCCTGCCCGGGTGGGAGCCCGGCTGGGGTTTTCGCTTCCTCGTCGTCATTACCCAGGTGGCGGGCATCGCCCTGCTCTTGTGGATGGGCGAGCGGATCACCGAGTACGGCCTGGGGAACGGCGTTTCGCTGATCATCTTCGCCGGCATCGTGGCCAACTGGGTGCCGCAGCTGATCGGCCTCTTCCAGCTCGTATCCCGCGGCGAGGTGGGCATCGTCAACGTGATCTTCTTCTTCGCCTTCATCGTCCTGGCCTTCGCGGGGATGGTGGCGGTCACCCAGGCCGAGCGAAGAATCCCGGTGCAGTACGCGCGCAAGGTGGTGGGCCGCAAGATGTACGGCGGCCAGACGACCTACCTTCCGATCAAACTCAACGCCGCCAACGTCATCCCCATCATCTTCGCCGCGGCCATCATCCAGATCCCCATCTTCCTGACCGCGCCTTTCCAGGCGAACAGCCCGATCGCGTCTGCGATCGCGAGCTTCTTCAACCCGCGCAACGCCAGCGGCCTGATCATCGAGGTCATCCTCGTCATCCTCTTCACCTACATCTACACCGCGGTGCAGTTCGATCCGCGCCGGATCGCCGAGAATCTGCGCGAGTACGGCGGCTTCATCCCCGGTGTGCGCCCCGGTGAGCCGACGATCAAGTTCCTCGAGCACATCGTCAGCCGCATGACGCTCTGGGGCGCGCTCTTCCTGGGGGTGGTGACGGCGCTGCCGCAGATCATCCAGAACCTGACCAAGGTGCAGTCGCTGGCCTTCTCGGGGATCGGCTTGCTGATCGTCGTGGGCGTGGCTCTCGACACTCTGCGGCAGATCGAGTCGCAGCTGATGATGCGCAACTACGAAGGTTTCCTCTCCAAAGGGCGGATCAAGGGGCGGAGGAACTTCTGATGGCCGCGGGGTCGATGGTCGTGATCTTCCTGGGGCCGCCGGGTGCCGGAAAAGGCACCCAGGCGGCCCGGCTCGCGGAGGACCTGGGCCTGGTCAAGGTTTCGACCGGCGACATCCTGCGCGACCACGTGGCCCGCGGCACCGAGCTGGGGCGCAAGGCGGGGCCGATCATGGAGCGCGGCGATCTCGTGCCCGACGAGCTGATCCTCGCCATCATCCGCGAGGAGCTCGCGGGGATGCCCGAGGTCCGCGCCATCTTCGACGGCTTCCCGCGGACCACCCGCCAGGCCGAGGCGCTCGACGCCCTGCTGGCCGAGCTGGGTGCGCCGGTGAACGCCGCGCTGCTGCTCGAGGTGCCTGAGGACGAGCTGGTCCGCCGCATGCTGAAGCGCGCCGAGCTGGAGGGGCGCGCCGACGACAACGAGGCGACGATCCGGCGCCGGCTCGAGGTCTACCGTGAGCAGACCCAGCCCCTCGTCGATTACTACGCCGCCCGCGGGGTGCTCCGGCGCATCGACGGTCTGGGCGATCCCGGCCGCATCTACTGCCGCATTCGGGAGGCGCTCTAGTGCCGATCGTCCTCAAGAGCCCCGCCGAGATCGAGCGCATGGCCGAGGCCGGCGCGCGCCTTACCGAGGTGATGGACCGCATCGCCGAGGCCGTACGCCCGGGGGTGAGCACGCTCGAGCTCGACCGCATCGCCCGCGAGGGGATCGAGGCACAGGGGGCCATGCCGGCCTTTCTGGGCCTCTACGGCTTTCCGGCCACGATCTGCGCCTCGCCGAACGAAGTCGTCGTGCACGGCATCCCCTCGGAGCGGCCGCTCGAGGAGGGCGAGATCCTTTCGGTGGACGTGGGGCTCTTCTACGGAGGCTACGCCGCCGACATGGCGCGCACCTTTCCGGTGGGGCGGGTTTCCGAGGAGGCCGAGCGCCTGATCCGGGTGACCGAG
>JALSRW010000420.1 GCA_026984595.1 Alphaproteobacteria bacterium | reverse complement strand
CCTGCCCCCGCACCTCGCTGTCCGGGTGATCGAGACGATAGGCTTCGAGCAGGGTCACATAGTTCCAGGGGAGGCGGAACACGCGCTTTTCCTCGCTCGCCGCCATGCAGCGCTCGTAGGTCTCGAAGCTGGCCATCTCGACGCGCCGGCAATCCCCCTCCGCCGTGCAGACGAAGAACATCAGTACATACTCGTACATGATCCCGCACCGTTCGCATCCGCTCGATTGTTGATTTTCGCCTGATGCGACGGTTTTCTCAAGAGGTATTTCTACTATTGCACGAATGCGGGGTCCGCCGCGGGGTACGATCGCGGACCCGGTCACAGGTCGGGAACGGCACCGGAGCAGGATACGGGCCGTTAACGCTTTCTTGACCGGCCAGCTTCATGATCGGTGGGCGAGCACGCACCGGCACGGAGACATCGATGGCGCTGCGGGTCCTGGTGGCCACCATGCCACGAGCCGGCTCGACATGGGTTTTCAACGTGGCCCGGCAGATCTGCCGCATGCACGGCTACCGGCTGCAGCCCGAACATGCCGCCCTCGCCCTCGGCGACCATTTCGAGGCGAGCTTCCGCAAAGCCGTCCGGGATCCGCGGCGGCGGAGTGCCTGGGTTCTCAAGACCCATCGGCATCTGGCGGAGCTCCCGCAGGGCTTCCGCATGATCGCCACGATCCGGGATCCGCGTGACGCCCTCCTCTCCTTCGCCCGCTTCACCCGCTCAGATTGGCGCCACGCCCTCGTCGCGACGCTGAACGCGGTGAAACTGGCGGAGGCCCGCCGCGCGCTCGCCGCGCGACATCCGGTACTGGAAATCGCCTATCCCGAAATCCGCGACCGTCCCGCGGCGGTGGTGGAGAAGATCGCGGCGTTCCTCGGTCTGCCGGTGGAGCGGGAAACGGCGGGGGACATCGCTGCGCGATTCGATCGCGCCGCCGTCGCCGGCCGCATCGCCGAGTTGGAACGGGAACAGGAGGCGGCCATGCGTGCCGGCAGATTTCCCCGCTCGGAAGAGCTGGTGAAGAACTTCGACCATTCGCTGCGGCTGGTCGATCGCCATACCGGCTTCCAGAGCGGCCATGTCTCGGACCATCGCGATGGCGACTGGCGGTCCCGCGTGCCTCCACCCGTCATCGCCGCCCTGCACCGGGCCATCGGCCCCTGGATGATCGCCAACGGCTTCGCCGACCCGATCGAACCGGCGCCGCCTGCCGAACGCCTCCCCGATCCGGCGGCGCCCTGACGGGTACGACGCGGCCCGCTCCCGGCTTCGGTCCCGGAGCGGCGGCGCGCCAGCGGCGGCGTTCCGTGTCCTGCCGGATCAGGCCCGGAGCTGGCCCGGATCCTCGCGGCGTACCGGCACCTCGAGCTTGTCGAGCATCTCCTTGGGCACGATCTGCCAGAAGCGTGGCAGCTCGCGGTCGAAGGCCAGGAGAATGCGTTCGGCGAGCTCGCTGTGGGTCTCGCGTCGATGTTCCTCGATCAGACGACGCAGCTCTTCGACATAAGGCTCCACCTCGAGCCGCTGGTAGATCACCATGTCGGTGTTGATACGCAGCGCCAACGTATCCTCGGGATCCCAGACATAGGCCATGCCGCCGCTCATGCCGGCGGCGAAATTGTCGCCGACCGGGCCGAGAATGACGGCCACGCCTCCGGTCATGTATTCGCAGCCATTGTCGCCGCAGCCCTCGACCACGGTCACCGCACCGGAATTGCGGACGGCGAAGCGTTCGCCTGCACGGCCGGCGGCGAACAGGCGGCCGGCGGTGGCGCCGTAAAGGCAGGTGTTGCCGATGATCGTGTTGTCGCGGGCGACGATCGGGCTGGAGACCAGCGGTCGCACGGTGATGGTGCCGCCGGAAAGGCCCTTGCCCACATAGTCGTTGGCATCGCCGAACACCTCGAGCTTGAGGCCCTGGACGGCGAAGGCACCGAGCGACTGGCCGGCGGAGCCGCGCAGCCGCACGGTGATCTGCCCGGGCGGCAGCCGGTCCATGCCGTAGCGGCGGGTGATGTGCGCCGAGAGGCGGGTTCCCACCGCCCGGTGAACGTTGCGCACATTGTACTGGAGCTGCATCTTCTCGCCCTCTTCGAGGGCGGCACGGGCGTCCTTGACCATCTGCGCGTCGAGAGTGTCGGGCACCTCGTTGCGCCCCTCGATGGCGCAATGCGAGGGAAAGCCGCCGTCCTCGGTGCGCACCAGGATGGGGTTGAGATCGAGATCGTCGAGATCGGGTCCGCCGCGGCTGACCTGACGCAGGAGATCGGTGCGGCCGATCGCCTCCTCGAGCGAGCGCAGGCCCAAGGATGCCAGGATCTCGCGGACTTCCTCGGCGATGAAGCTCATGAGGTTGACCACCTTCTCGGCGGTGCCGGTGAACTTGCGGCGCAGATCCTCGCGCTGGGTACAGACCCCCACCGGGCAGGTGTTGGTATGGCACTGGCGCACCATGATACAGCCCATGGCGATCAGCGAAAGGGTGCCGATGCCGAACTCCTCGGCCCCGAGCATGGCGGCGATGACGATGTCCCGTCCGGTCTTGAGGCCGCCATCGGTCCGCAGCACCACACGGTGGCGCAGTCGGTTGAGGGTGAGGAGCTGGTGGGTCTCGGCGAGGCCCAGCTCCCAGGGTGCGCCGGCGAACTTGATGGAGCTCTGGGGGCTGGCGCCGGTCCCGCCGGAATGGCCGGAGACCAGGATCACATCCGCCTTGGCCTTGGCCACGCCGGCGGCGATGGTGCCGATTCCGGCCTCGGAAACCAGCTTCACGCAGACCTTGGCATCGGGATTGATCTGCTTGAGGTCGTAGATGAGCTGGGCGAGATCCTCGATGGAATAGATGTCGTGATGCGGCGGCGGCGAGATCAGCGTCACCCCCGGGGTGGAATGGCGCAGCCGGGCGATCTCCGCGGTGACCTTGAAGCCGGGGAGCTGGCCGCCCTCGCCGGGCTTGGCACCCTGGGCGATCTTGATCTCCAGCTCGCGGGCGGCGTTGAGATATTCGGCGGTGACCCCGAAGCGGCCCGAGGCCACCTGCTTGATCGGCGAGTTGGGATTGTCGCCGTTGGGCCGCGGCAGATAGCGCTCGCGCCCCTCGCCGCCCTCGCCGCTGTCGGCCTTGGCGCCGATGCGGTTCATGGCGATGGTCAGGGTCTCGTGGGCCTCGGGAGAGAGCGCGCCCAGGGACATGCCGGGGGTGACGAAGCGCTTGCGGATCTCGGTGATGCTCTCGACCTCGTCGATGGGCACCGGCGGCTGGCGGCGGTCGAAATCGAGCAGGTCGCGGATCGAGATCGGATCCTGGGCGTAGACCGTTTCCGCATAGCGCTTGTAGGCCTGGTAGGAGTCGCTCGCCACCGCGTGCTGGAGCTGGTGGATCATATGGGCCTCGACGGCGTGCGCCTCGCCGCTGCGCCGGTAGCGGTAGAAGCCGCCCACGGCGATCGGCGGTTCCGCCTCGCCGAAGGCCGCGCCGTGCTGGGCGCGCACCCGGTTCTCGATACCGACGAGACCGATGCCGGAGATGCGGGTGGCGAGACCGGGGAAATATTCGCGGCAGAGGGTACGGGAGAGGCCGACGGCCTCGAAATTGTAGCCGCCGCGATAGGAGCTGATGATGGAAATGCCCATCTTCGACATGATCTTGAGCAGCCCCTGGCCGACCGCCTCCTTGTAGCGGGCCAGACATTCCTCGAGGGTGAGATCGGGAAACAGGCCGCGCTCGTGGCGGTCGACGATCGCCGCCTCGGCCAGATAGGCGTGAACGGCGGTGGCTCCGACCCCGATCAGCACCGCGAAATAATGGACATCGAGGCACTCGCCGGAACGAACCGTGATGTAGCTGAAGCTCCTGAGCCCCTGGCGCACGAGATGGCTGTGGACCGCGCCGACGGCGAGGATCATCGGCACCGGCGCGCGTTCCGGGGACACCGCCTCGTCGGTCAACACCAGCGATTCGCAGCCGCCGCGGACCGCCTCCTCGGCCTGTTCGCGCAGGTTCTCGAGCGCCTCCCGCAGGCTGTGGGTGCCGCCGGCCGGGAAGGTGCAGTCGAGCATCCGCACCTTGGGACCGAAATAGTCCAGCACAGCCTCGTAATCGGTGGTGGTCAGGACCGGACTGGAGGCCTCCAGAATGGCGGTCTGGCTGGGGTCCTCGTCATAGACGTTGCCCAGATTGCCGAATCGGGTCTTGAGGCTCATCACCCGGTATTCGCGCAGCGGGTCGATGGGCGGGTTGGTGACCTGGCTGAACTGCTGACGGAAGAAATGATGGAGGCCGCGATAGCGCTTGGAAAGCACGGCGAGCGGCGTGTCGTCCCCCATCGAACCCACCGGTTCCTTGGCCTCCAACACCATCGGCGCCAGGATCAGTTCCATGTCCTCGAGGCTGATGCCGTAGAGCGCCTGGCGACGCCGCAGCTCGCTGCGCGGGTAGCGCGTGGTGGTGAAATCCCGCCGGCTCGCGAGCCGGTCGAGATAGGTTATGTTCTCGATCCATTTGCCGTAAGGCTTGAGGCCCGCCAGATAATCCTTGAGCTCGGGATCGCGGTAGAAGCAGGCGCCTTCGAGATCGACGGCGATCATCTCGCCCGGGCCGACCCGCCCCTTCTCGACGATATCCGTCTCGGCCAATGGCACCATGCCGGTTTCCGAGCCCACCACCAGCAGATCGTCGCGGGTGCGCGAATAGCGCATCGGCCGGAGCCCGTTGCGGTCCATGCCGGCGATCACCCAGCGGCTGTCGGTGGCGACCACCGCCGCCGGCCCGTCCCAGGGCTCCATCACGCAGTTGCAGTAATTGAAGAGATCGCGATGGGCCTGGGGCATGGCCATGCGCTGCGACCAGGCGGGTGGAATCAGCAGGGTCTTGACCAGCGGCAGCAGCCGTCCGCCCTGGGTCAGCGCCTCGAACACCGCATCGAGGGCGGCGCTGTCGGAGCTTCCGGCCTGGATGATCGGCTTCACATCCTCGTTGTACTCGCCGAAGACCGGGGCCTCCATGCGGGTCTCGTGGCTGTGCATCCAGTTGATGTTGCCCCGAAGCGTGTTGATCTCGCCATTGTGGGCCAGCACCCGGAAAGGCTGGGCCAGCTTCCAGGAAGGCCAGGTGTTGGTGGAGTAGCGCTGATGGAACAGGGCGAAGGGCGAGACGAAGCGCTCGTCGTTGAGGTCGGGATAGAAATTGTCGAGCTGCTCGGCCAGGAACAGGCCCTTGTAGACCACCGTGCGGCAGGACAGGGAGCAGATGTAGAAATCGGTGATGTTCTCGGCCAGCACCGCCTTCTCGATGCGGCGGCGGATCACGTAGAGCTCGCGCTCGAAGCGGTCCTCCTCCACGCATCGCGGATTGCCGATGATGATCTGTTCGATCTCCGGCCGGGTCGCCGCCGCCTTCTCGCCGATCACCGAGGTGTCGACCGGCACCTGGCGCCAGCCGCGCACGGTGTAGCCGAAGCGGATGATCTCGCTTTCCACCAGCGCCCGGCAGGTCTCCTGCTGGGCGAGACTGTTCCTGGGCAGGAACACCATGCCCACCCCGAGCCGCTTTTCGGTGTCGCGCGCGCCCTTGATCTGCTCGCGGAAGAAGCCCTGGGGGATCTGCAGCAGGATGCCGGCGCCGTCGCCGGTCTTGCCGTCGGCGTCCACCGCGCCGCGATGCCAGACCGCCTTGAGGGCCTGGATGGCCTTGAGCACCACTTCGCGCCGCGCCCTGCCGTCGATCGCCACCACACAGCCGACGCCGCAGGCATCGTGCTCCCAGGCGGGATCGTAGAGGCCGGCCTCGGTCAGACGGCGACGGCCCGCTTCGGCGCGGGCGACGAAATCGGCGGCATGTTCCTCGAACTGGCGCATGGCCTGCTCCGGAGCTGACGGAAAGATTTCAGGAAACGAGCGCGAGACGCCCTTCGGCGGCGGTGCGGGCGGCGAGATGATCGTGGATCGCGGCGGCGGCATCCCGGCCGTCGCGGATGCCCCAGACCACGAGCGAAGCGCCACGGACGATGTCGCCGCCGGCAAAGACGCCCTCGAGACTGGTCATCATCGTCGTCCAGTCGATGCGGATGGTGCCCCAGCGGGTGAGCTCCAGCCCCGGTTCCTCGAACATCCGGCCGAGATCCTCGGGATCGAAGCCCAGCGCCTCGATCACCAGATCGGCCTCGAGCTCGAACTGGGAGCCGGGCACCGGTTCGGGACGCCGCCTGCCGGTGGCATCGGGTGGACCGAGGCGCATGCGGATGGCCCGCACGGCGCGTACCCGCCGCTCGCCCAGAAAGGCCTCGGGTGCCGCGCGCCAGACGAACTCCACCCCTTCCTCCTCGGCATGCTGCACCTCGCGCTGCGAGCCCGGCATGTTGTCGCGATCGCGACGGTAGAGGCATTTGACCGATTTCGCCCCCTGGCGAATGGCGGTGCGCACGCAGTCCATCGCCGTGTCGCCGCCGCCCACCACCACCACATGCTTGTCCCGGGCATCGAGCAGCCCGCTCTCGAATGCGGGCACTTGGTCGCCGAGACCGCGGCGGTTGGCGGCGATCAGATAATCGAGGGCGGCGACGATGCCGTCGAGCCCGACGCCGGGTGCCGCCAGCTTCCGTGCCTTGTAGACGCCGGTGGCGATGAACAGCGCATCGTGTCGCCGCCGCAGCTCGGCGAAGCTCGGGCCGCCGGCGCCGACCGCACAGGACAGATGGAAAGTGACGCCGGCTTCCCGGAGCAGGCGGGCGCGGCGCTCGACCACTCCCTTGTCCAGCTTGAAACCGGGAATGCCGTAGATCAGCAGGCCGCCGACGCGATCGTGGCGGTCGTAGACCTCGATGCGGTAGCCGCGCCGCCGGAGCGCCTCGGCGCAGGCCAGCCCGGCCGGGCCGGCACCGATGATGCCGACCGACTGCGGCCGCTCGACCGCCGGCGCGAGCGGCCGTACCCAGCCCTCGGCGAAGGCGGTCTCGGTGATGTAGCGTTCGACGGCACCGATGGTCACCGCCCCGTGGCCGGCCTGCTCGATCACGCAGTTCCCCTCGCACAGCCGGTCCTGGGGGCAGATGCGGCCGCAGATCTCGGGAAAGCTGTTGGTGGCCGCGGCCAGCTCGTAGGCCTCCTCGAGGCGGCCCTCGGCGGTCATCATCAGCCAGTCGGGGATGTTGTTGTGGAGCGGACAGTGCACCTGGCAGAAGGGCACCCCGCACTGCTCGCAGCGCGAGGCCTGCCCGGCCGCCGAGGTGGGGTCGAATTCGGCATAGATCTCGTGGAAATCCCGCCGGCGCTGTGCGGCCGGTCGCTTGTCCGGCATGCGCTGCGGCAGGCGCACGAACTGCATCATCGGCGAGGGCATCAGCGGTTTTCCCATGACGGTCTCGGCGCGATCCCCGTTCGCTCCGGGGCGGGGGGGGTCGGATGCGCAGGATGTCGGCGGTGTCCGCGGACAGGAAGGCCTGTTTAGCCCTGCCGGCACTTTTCGTAAAGACCCCGACGGATAGATGGTCACATAACGGAACTATCGAACTGTGCCTACAGGGATCGGAGATGGGTTCGCAGGGAGGTGCCCCGGGGCATAATGTAAACCTGCAGGACTTTCTTCGCGGTGCTTGCCCACGGCGGTCCCACATTCTACCAAGAGCCCACCCTGCCGTACGACCTGCCGTCGATACCGGCTGCCCGGCCGTTCGATTCGTGCGATGGCAGCGGCGGCGGACCAGATGGAAGCAGACATGGATTTCGTGACCTTTGCCGGGGCCATCCTCCTCGGGCTGGTGGAGGGGCTGACCGAGTTCATCCCGGTCTCCTCCACGGGCCATCTCATCCTGCTGGTCGATCTGATGGGCTTTCGCGGGCCGCCCGGCAAGGTGTTCGAGGTGGCGATCCAGTTCGGAGCCATCCTCGCCGTCTGCTGGGCCTACCGCGAGCGGCTGCTGGCTGCGACCTTCGGGCTGTTCGGCGATGCCGACAGCCGCCGCTTCGTGCGCAACCTGCTGCTGGCCTTCCTACCGGCGATGGTGCTCGGAGCCACCTTCTACGGCTTCATCAAGGGGGTGCTGTTCAGCCCCTGGGTGGTGTCGACGACGCTCATTCTGGGTGGCATCGCCATTCTGATGATCGAGCGGCGGGTCCATCTACCGCGGGTGCGGGCGATCGAGGAGATGTCGCCGCGCCTCTCGCTGGGCGTCGGACTCTGCCAGGCGCTGGCCATGATCCCCGGGGTTTCCCGCTCCGGGGCGACCATCATGGGCGCCCTGCTGCTCGGCGTCGATCGCCGCACGGCCACCGAGTTCTCCTTCTTCCTGGCGATCCCGACCATGGCCGCGGCTACCGTCTATGATCTCTTCAAGAACCGTGACCTGCTGACCCTCGACGGGCTCGGCATCATCGCCGTCGGCTTCCTCGCCGCCTTCCTCGCCGCCCTTCTGGTCGTGCGCTCGGTGATCGCCTTCATCGGCCGGCACGGCTTCGTGCCCTTCGCCTGGTACCGCATCCTCCTGGGGCTGGTGATGCTGACCCTGCTCGGCCTGCGCTGAAGCGGCCTCCGCTCACGCCGCCGGCAACCGGATATCGCCGCGCGCATAGGCCGCGAGATACTGCGGCACGATCGCCTCGAGCGGGGTCGGGACGATCCCCAGTTCGGCCAGCCCCCTGGCGCCCTCGGCGACCACATTGTCGCGCTGCAGCAGGAGGATCTGATCGCGGGTCAGCGGCGGTTCCGGCAGCAGTTCGAAGAACCGCGCCTGCAGGCGCGCCAGCCAGCCGGGCAGCTCGAGGATCAGCCGGCGCCGGCGCAGCACCTTGAGCATGTAGCGGAGAAGCTGCTCGAAGGTGTAGATGCGCGGGCCGCCCAGCTCGAACGTCTCCCCGGCCGCGCTCTCTTCCTGCAGTGCCGTGCAGATCGCCGCCGCCACATCGCCGACATAGACCGGCTGGAAGCGGGTCCTGGGCGAGACCACCGGGATCACCGGCGAGAGCTGGGCGATCCGCGCGAACCGGTTGAAGAACCGGTCCTCGGGGCCGAACAGGATGCTCGGCCGCAGGATGCTCGCCTCCGGAAAGGCCTCGCGCACCGCCTTTTCGCCCGCCGCCTTGGTCTGCGCGTAGAGGCTGGGCGAGGCGGCGTCGGCACCGATCGCCGAGACATGAACCAGCCGGGAAATGCCGTGGGCCTTGCCGGCGGCGGCGATCGCCCGCGCCAGATCGCGATGGATCCGGGCGAAGTCGCCGGGCCGCCGCTCGGCCAGAATGCCGATCAGGTTGACCGCGTAATCGGCCCCTTCGAGATAGGGGGCGAGCTCGGCCTCCTCGGCGGTGGCGGCGAAAGGTTCCAGCACGATCTGGCCGACCTCGCCCAGCGGTTTGAGGTGGACGGCACGATTGGGATCGCGGGTGGGCACCCGGATGGTGACCCCGGCATCCGCCAGGCGCTTGACGAGATGCCGTCCGAGGAACCCGGATCCGCCGAATACGGTCGCAACCTTGCCCTGCATCGCACCCTCGCGCGCTTGCCGGTTCCCGCACTGGTTCCGGCGCGCGCCCATCTAGCGCCACCGCGGTGGCGATGCCAAGCATCCGCATGGCCGCAGGCCTGCGGCTCCTCTATTGACGGAAGGCGAGGGAGCGCCTAGATGCAGCATGCCTCGCCCAGGTGGCGGAATTGGTAGACGCGCTACGTTCAGGTCGTAGTGGTCGTATGGCCGTGGAGGTTCGAGTCCTCTCCTGGGCACCACGATCCCCGTCGCGTTAACGGAATATATACGCTACAGGTCCATTCGTTACGCCGAAGCAGGAATGGCGGACGGATGGCATGACGGTTCATTTGCATCTTGGCGATC
>JALSRW010000419.1 GCA_026984595.1 Alphaproteobacteria bacterium | reverse complement strand
GCCGCCGGCGTCGGGCAGTCGCCGGAAGGGAATCCCGGCCGCCGTCAGCACCTCTTCCAGATAGCCGATCAACGCCAGATTGGAACGGGAGCTCACCGTGTCGAAGGCGATCAGCCGTTCGAGATGACGGAGGGCGGCGTCGAGCAGGGGATGCTGCATGAGGATCCAGGCACTGGCGAAGTCGGGAGCGGCACTATAGGCGGAGCCTCTCGCGTTGTCATGACGGCACAGCCGCGGCCCTTCGTTCCCCGCGCCACGCGACAAGCCGGTCGAAGGCTCCTATATTGGGAAGCGAATGCAACCTCTGCCCAACCCATCGCGGAGCCCGTGCCATGCCAAGCCTGCGTACTCTTGCTCTGCCCGTCACTCTCGCCCTGGGCCTGTCGTTGGCGGGCTGCGCCACCCCCGACAGCAAGACGGCCGAACGGGTCGCGACCGGTGCCGCCGTGGGCGCCGCCGGCGGCGCCGTGGTGGGCGCCATCACCGGCGGCTTCCTCCACAAGGCGGTGCTCGGCGCGGCGGCGGGCGCTGCCGGAGCCATGGTCTACGACCAGATCCGGAAGAACGAGGAGCGGGACTGAGCGTCGAGGCTCTCAGCCTCGCGGTGGCAGGCGATCGAGCATGCCCCAGACGAGGAGCCGCAGCGGCAGCAGCGGATCCCCATGCAGCCGGGGGCGGCCCGCCTCCGGGCCGGTACGCGCGAGCGAGCGGAGCCGGCGCATGGCGAGGCGCGCCAGGAGACGGGCCGGCGGATCCAGCTTCCTCCATTCGGGGAGAGTGAGGCCGCGCAGCCTGTCGCGCGCCCGTTCGAGGGCGGCGGCAGCCAGCGCCTCGCGCGCCTCCCTTCCCTCCCCGGGGAGGAGGAAGAGACCGCTGCGCCCGCGCTGCGATGCGGCCCGCAGCACAGCGACGATCCCGTAGGCCGTGCCGATGCGTTCCGCCGCGGCCATGGCATCCTCCCGGCCATCGGTGAGCAGATCGGTCAGCAGCCGCTGGAGAAGCCCGGAAGTACGGGTGGCGTATGCCTCGAGCTCGGCGAGACCGGCCAACGATCCGCGCTCGAACAGCCCTTCATGGGCGGCCAGCAGCTCGTGCAGGAGGGCGACCGAAATCCGCCCTTCGGCCAGCGCCGGGACCAGCAGATCGAGGGCCGGATGCGCCCCTCCCCGGCCGGCGGCCGCATGACCGATCTCTTCGCGCCACCACTGGTAGCGTACCAGACCGGCCATCGGCTCGGTCACGAGTTCGGGAATGCGGGCCAGCTCGGCATGGAGCAGAACGAGCGCGGCCAGGGTCGGACGGAGCCGGGTCGGAGTGAACAGACAGGTCAGGAGGCGCTCGCGGTCGTATCTGCGCGCCAGATCGAGGACGAGTTTCGCCCGGGTTTCGCTGTCGGCCATCTTCGCCCCTCTTCTGACGCCGGCCTTCGGGCCTTGCGCCGTCCGCCCGCCCGGATTAGAGCGAGCGTGCCGCTGGCGGTGCGGACGAAGGCCTCTTTGGACGCATGTTCGTCCGGGACCGATCCCATCCGGCGGCGGGGAATAGCACACCCCGGGGATCAAAGCACAGCGACGAGGAAGCCATGCCGTTCGAACTGCCCGATCTGCCCTACGCCTACGACGCACTCGAACCCTATATTTCCTCGCAGACCATGCATCTGCACCACGACAAGCACCATCAGGCCTATGTCACCAATCTCAACAACCTGATCGAGGGCACCGACCTCGAGGGCAAGAGCCTCGAGGACATCATCGCCACCTGCTGGCAGGATCCCGCCAAGGAGGGGATCTTCAACAATGCCGGTCAGCATTGGAATCACACCCTGTTCTGGCGGGTGATGAAAAAGGGTGGCGGCGGTGCCCCCGGCGGCGAGCTCCAGCGCCGCATCGAGGATGCTTTCGGCTCCTTCGAGAGCTTCCGGGAGAAGTTCAAGGAAGCGGCGGTGACCGTGTTCGGCTCCGGCTGGAGCTGGCTGGCCGTGGACGGCGACGAGCTCAAGGTCCTGAAGACGCCGAACGGGGTCAACCCGATCGTCCATGGCATGGTGCCGATCCTGGGTATCGACGTCTGGGAACATGCCTATTATCTGGATTACCAGAACCGGCGCCCGGAATATGTGGCCGCCTTCCTCAACCACCTGGTCAATTGGGAGGTGGTCGAGGAGGAGCTGCACAAGGCGCTGGCCTGACCCGGTGGTCGGTGCGGGACCCCCGGGGGTGATCTCGATGCCGCGGCTGCGAGGAGAGCGATCCATGCCTTTCGGCCTCAGACGCGTTGGCAGCGTCGTCCTCATGATCCTGTTTCTGGGCAGTTGTGCCGCCGTCACCACCTCGATCGAGAAGAAGGATCTCGATGTGCAGGTGAAGATGAGCGACTCGATCTTCCTCGACCCGCTGCCACCCCGGGCCCGCACCGTCTATGTCGAGGTCCGCAACAGCTCCGACCGGCCGGATTTCGATCTGGCCGCCGCCGTGCGCCAGAGTCTCTCGGCGCGCGGCTACCGGGTGGTGGATGATCCCGATGTCGCCAACATCATCATCCAGGCCAACGTCCTGCAGGTGGGCCGCACCTCCAAATCCGCCGCCGAGAAGGCTCTCGGCGGCGGCTTCGGCGGTGCCGTCGGCGGTGCCGCGGCGGGCGCCGCGATCGGTTACGGGCTCGGCAAAGCGGGGGGCAACGACACCCTGCTGACCCTGGGCGGGGCACTGGCCGGGGCCGCCATCGCCAGTGTCGCCAATGCCTCGGTGCAGGACGTCACCTATACCGTGATCACCGATGTGCAGATCTCCGAGCGGACACGCGATGGCGAGCTGGTGAGCCAGAGCGAGGCCGCGAACCTGCCGCAGGGAAGCAGTGGCTCGATTTCCCAGTCGAGCAGCACCACCACCGAGTGGAAGCGCTACCGCACACGCATCGTCGGCACCGCCAACAAGGCCAATCTCACCTACGAGGAGGCGGCCCCGGTGCTGGTCGAACGCATGACCCAGGTGATGTCGAACATGCTCTAGGCGATCCCCGGCAGGCGGGCGGTCGCCCGTCAGCCGGGCTCGCCGGTCTCCGGCAGGGCGATCAGCGCGGCCGCCACCCTGCGCCCCTCGGCCAGCAGCAGATTGAAGGTGCGACAGGCGGCGGGGGTGGTCATCAGCTCGTAGCTCAGGCGCCACTCGGCGAGGCTTCGCAACACCGCCGCATCGGGCACCAGGAACCGGGCGCCCAGCCCCAGGAGCAGCAGATCGAGCGGCGGGTCGCAAGCGCGGAACCGCTCGAGATGCCGAGCCTGCAGCGCGGCGGCGTCGGTCACCTCCCAGCCCTCGACACGCTCCGCGAAGACCATGACCGATCCCCGCAGCCGGCGCCCGGAAACGGTGAAACCGCCGGGCCGGTAGCTCTGGATTTCCTGCTGCTCGGGAGGTCGTGAAACGCCTACCAGATGCATTTTCGCCCTCAGGGTGTCGCGGCTGCGGCGCCCTCCTTCGCCAGAACCGCGCGCAGATTGAAATATATCAGGATCGGCGCGGCGATGTAGATGCTCGAATAGGTGCCGGCCACCACGCCCCAGATCATGGCGAAGGTGAAGTCGCGGATCACCGCGCCGCCGAAGAAGAACAGGGCGAACAGTGCCAGCAGCGTGGTCAGCGAGGTCATCAGGGTCCGCGAAAGGGTCTCGTTGAGGCTGCGATCGATCACCTCCTCGAGCTTCAGAGTCTTGTAGCGCCGCAGATTCTCGCGGATGCGGTCGTACACCACCACGGTATCGTTGAGAGAATAGCCGACGATGGTCAGGATCGCCGCCACCGTCGACAGGTTGAACTCCAGACCGAGAATGGCGAACACCCCGATGGTGGTCGCCACATCGTGGAGGAGGGCGAACACGGCGCCCGCCCCGAACTGCCATTCGAAACGGAACCAGATGTAGACCAGCACGAGGCCGACGGCCAGCAGCACCGCCAGGATACCGTTCCTGAGCAGCTCCTCGCTGACCTTGGGGCCGACATATTCGGCACGGCGAAACTCCACCTTCTCGCCGAACTCCTGTACCAGCCGCTGCTTGACCAGCTCGATCGCCTTCTGCTGCTGGGCGGCATCCCCTTCCTGGCGTTCGATGCGGATCAGCACCTCGCGCTCGTCGCCGAAGGTCTGGAGTTGCACCTGGCCGAGGCCGAGATCCCCCAGGGATGTGCGCATCCGCGCCAGATCCGCGGGCCCGGGCATGCGCACCTCCAGGAGCGTGCCGCCACGGAAATCGATGCCGAAATTGAGCCCGAGGATGGCCACCGCGATCATCGACAGAACGATGACCACGATCGATCCCCACAGGCACACCACCCGGTGCCTCATGAAACCGATGGCGGTTTTGTCCGGGATCAGCCGAAAACGGCGCATCGCGTGAGCCCTCTCAAAGCGGGACGGTCTTGGGACGGGTGCGGCTGTACCAGAACCATACCACCACCCGGGTCAGCATGACGGCGGTGAACAGGGTGGTGAGCACACCGATCGACAGGGTAACGGCGAAGCCCTTCACCGGCCCGGTACCGAACTGGAACAGGACGAGCGCGGCGATCAGCGTGGTCAGATTGGCATCGATGACCGCCCGCAGCGCCTGCTTGAAGCCCGTGTCGATGGCCGCGATCGGCGATTTCCCGCCGCGCAGCTCCTCGCGGATGCGCTCGAAGATGAGCACATTGGAATCGACCGCCATGCCGATGGTCAGCACGATCCCGGCGATGCCCGGCAGGGTCAGGGTGGCGCCGAGCGCAGATAGCGCACCGACGATCAGGATCATGTTGGCGAGCAGCGCCAGATCGGAAAACAGCCCGAACAGCCGATAGTAGGCGACCATGAACACCGCCACCAGAACCAGCGCCAGGACGCTGGCGATCTTGCCGGCGCGGATCGAATCGGCGCCGAGCTCGGGGCCGACCGAGCGCTCCTCGACGATCTTGAGCGGTGCCGGCAGGGCCCCGGCGCGCAGCAGCACCGCCAGTTCGTTCGCCGTCTCCACCGTGAAGCTGCCCTGGATGATGCCCGAGCCGCCGAGGATCGGCTCGCGGATGCGGGGAGCGCTGATCACCTTGCCGTCGAGGACGATGGCGAACAGCCGTCCGACATTCTCCTGGGTGATCTTGCCGAACTTGCGGGCTCCCACCGAGTCGAGGCGGAAGCTCACCACCGGCTCGTTGTTCTGGAAGCTCGGCTGGGCATCCACCAGATTCTCGCCGCTCAGCATCACCTTGCGCTTGAGCAGGTAATATCGGGGACCGTCCGGCTCGGCCGAAGGCACGAGGATGTCGTCCGGCGGGATCCTGCCCCGGAGCGCATCCTGGACGCTGTTCTCCATGTCCACGAGATGGAAGGTCAGGCGTGCGGTCTTGCCCAGCAGCCGCTTGATCCGCTCGGGATTGCGCTCGCCCGGCACCTGCACCAGGATGCGGGTTTCGCCCTGGCGCTGGATGGTGGGTTCGCGGGTGCCGAGGGCGTCGATTCGCCGGCGCACCACCTCGAGCGACTGCTGCACGGCGGAATCGACGAGTTGCTGACGTCCGTGTTCGCTGAAGCGGATGACGATCCGCCCGCGTTCGTCGGCGGTGATCTCGAACTGCCGCCCGATGCCGGCACCGAACCCGGCAGGTGTCAGCACGGGATTGAGTTCGGCGAGCCGGGCCAGGGCATCGTCGCGCTGGGCGGGGTCGGTCAGCGTCAAATGCACCGCCTCGCCCTGGACCCCGAGGCCGCGATAGCCGATGCGCGCCTTTCTGAGGGTGCGGCGCACCTCGCTCACCAGATTCTCCAGCCGTTCCTTGATCAGCGCCTCGGCCTCGACCTCGAGCAGGAGATGCGAACCGCCCTGCAGGTCCAGCCCCAGGATGATCTGTCGCTTGGGCAGCCAGTCGGGGAACTGGTTCAGCGTCTTCTGGTCGAACAGGTTGGGCAGGCTGAACAGGAGGCCGAGCAGACACAGCCCGACCACGACAGCCACCCGCCAAGGCGTGAGATAGCTCATGACAGCCGGCTACTTCCTGGGAAACAGTTTGCCGAGGAGACCGCCGGAACCCGCCTGGTCGCCCTGCTGCTGCGACCGGTTCTGGTTGGCGGGCTTGGGCTTGGTCAGCAGCTCGGCGACCGTGTGGCGGACCACCCGTACCTGTACGTTGGGGGCGATCTCAAGCAGCAGCAGATTGTCGCCGGCATCGACCTTGACGATCTTCCCGACGATGCCGCCGCCGGTGACAACCATGTCCCCCTTCTTCAGATTCTGGATCATCTGCTGATGTTCCTTGACCTTGCGCTGCTGGGGACGGATCAGCAGGAGCCAGAACACCACGAAGATCAGGATCAGCGGCAGGAGAGTGACGAAGAAATCGCCTCCCTGCCCGCCCGCCGCCTGCGCATAGGCCGGGGAAATCCACATCATGTTCCTCGAAAGTGGTGAGGCCTCGAACCGGCGCCGGACTATAGCCTTCTTCGCCCGGATTGCAATCGGTACAAGGTCGCGGGGGCGGTCACCCTCTTGCCGTGGCCGGCTCCGCTGCTAGGTTCGTGGCGCTCGCGGCCGCAGCGCCGCACAAGGCCGGATGATGCACAGCCCATGCAGGACCTTCCCCGCGCCGATCTCCTGGAGCGGATCGCCGCAGCGCTGGAGCGGCTGGCGCCGCCGCCGCTGCCGGCGGTCGATCTGGAGGCGGCCGATGCCTTCGTCTTCGAATCCACGAGCGGCCGTCTGCGACCGGTGCCCGAAGTGGCCGCCCTGCCCCTCGAACTGCTCTGCGGCATCGACCGGGTGACCGACATCCTGCTCGACAACACCAAGCGCTTCGCCCGCGGGCTCCCCGCCAACAATGCGCTGCTCTGGGGGGCGCGGGGCATGGGCAAGAGCAGCCTGGTCAAGGCCGTGCACCGGGCGGTGCTCGAGGAGACGCCGCGGGCGCTGGCACTCATCGAGATCCATCGCGAGGAGATCGAGCACCTGCCGCGGCTGCTGCAGCTGCTGGCCCGGCAGGAGCGGCGCTGTCTGCTGTTCTGCGACGATCTCAGCTTCGATGCCGGCGAGACCTCCTACAAGTCGCTGAAGGCGGTGCTCGAGGGGGGGCTCGAGGGCCGGCCGCCCAATGTACTGTTCTATGCCACCTCCAACCGCCGCCATCTGATGCCGCGGCAGATGATCGAGAACGAGCGCAGCAGCGCCATCCATCCGGGCGAGGCGGTGGAAGAAAAGGTCTCGCTGTCCGACCGGTTCGGCCTGTGGCTGGGGTTTCATCCCTGCGACCAGCAGACCTATCTGGCGATGGTCGAGCGTTACGCCCGCCATTTCGGCCTCGACATCGACGGCGAAAGCCTGCATCGGCAGGCTCTGGAATGGGCCACCACCCGCGGCGCCCGCTCGGGCCGGGTGGCCTGGCAGTTCATCCAGGATCTGGCCGGGCGCCTCGGCCGCAGGCTCGAAGCCGCCTCCCGATCCTATCGGGAACGCGCGAGCTCGGTTTCGCGTCCCAGAAACTTCCGCGGATCCACCGGATCGCGACCGGCCCGAAGCTGAAAATGGAGTTGCGGGCGGGAGACGCTTCCCGTGGCCCCTACCCTGGCGATCACCTGGCCGCGCCGCACCCGGTCGCCCACCGTCACCAGCAGCGCCTCGTTGTGCGCGTAGGTCGAAAGATAGCCGCCGGCATGGCGGATGATGAGCATCCTGCCGAAGGCGGGAACGGCGCTGCCGGCATAGACCACGATGCCGTTCTCCACCGCCCGCACCGGGGTACCGGCACCGGCGGCGATGTTGATGCCGTCGTTGCGCCTTCCGTCCGCCTTGGCACCGAAGGTATCGATCAGCTTGCCCTGTACCGGCCACAGAAAGCCCTTGCCGGACAACGGCGGCGGCTCGGTCTGCGCGGCCTTGCGGGTGCGCGCGAGGGCCAGTTCCTCGGCCGGGGCGGCGACCGTCCGCCGCGGCGGAAGACCGTCGACCACCCGGCGCTCGCGATTGCCGATGCGCAGCACCTGCCCGACATAGATCCGATACGGAGGGCGCAGACCGTTGCGCCGCGCCAGTTCGGCCATCGGCAGGCCGAACCGCAACGCCAGTTCGCTGAGCGTATCGCCGGGCATCACCACGTAGCGGTCGGCGGCGGTGCGTGCCGGCAACGCGGTCCGCAGGGGGGAAACACGCCGTCCCTCGCTCCAGGACACGGGCTCGTAGCTCGTGCAGGCGGTGAGGAAGGTGAGGCCCGCCAGGAAGAACCAACGCAAGGAATCACGCACGCAGCTCATGTCCAAGAAATAACACCCCGAGATTGGGTGCATCAAGCCCAATCGTTCCCAGTAAAGCCTTTCGCGCCATTGGTGATCGACTTAAAGTGATGTATCACATCAATGGCGGTCGCTCTCGGTGTCGTCTTGGAACATCTTGCGAAGGAACGTCAGACTCTGATGATGGGTGAGGTCCAGATGCACCGGCGTGATCGAAATGTAACCACTGGCTATGGCGGCGAGATCGGTGCCCTCCGGCCATTCCTCCTCGCGGCGCAGAGCGCCGATCCAATAATAGGGCTGGCCGCGCGGATCGATGCGCTCGACCAGGGCGTCACCGACCTTGTGCTTGCCCTGCCGGGTGACCCGCACGCCTCTGACGGACTGCGCCAGCCGATCGGGAAAGTTGATGTTGATGAGTACCCCTTCGGGCCAGGAGACCGCCCACAGCCGACGGAGGATGCCGGGAGCGTGGGTTTCCGCGGTGCGCCATTTGACCGGATGGCCGTTGCGGCAGGCCTGGGAGATGGCGATCGCCGGCACCCCCAGGACCGTGGCTTCCATGGCGGCCGCGACGGTGCCCGAATAGGTCACGTCCTCGCCGAGATTGCTGCCCTGGTTGACACCCGAGAGCAGTAGCGTCACCGGCCCCTCGACGATCCGCTGCAGTGCCAGCAGCACGCAGTCGGTGGGGGTGCCGTCGACCGCGAAATGGCGCTTCGAGACCCGGCGGATCCGCAGCGGCCGGCTCAGGGTCAGGGAATGGCTGGCGCCGCTCTGGTTGGTCTCCGGTGCCACCACCCAGACATCCTCCGCCAGGCGGCGGGCGATGCTCTCCAGCACCTTGAGGCCGGGCGCATGGATGCCGTCGTCGTTGGTGACCAGAATGCGCAGCGGACCCTCGCCGGCCTCAGTCATCGGGCTCGAGCCTGGTGATGCCGCCCATGTAGGGCCGCAGCACCTCGGGAAGGACTACGCTGCCGTCCGCTTCCTGGAAGTTCTCCAATACCGCGATCAGCGCCCGTCCCACGGCCACCCCGGAGCCGTTCAGGGTGTGGAGATGGCGGGTACGCCTCTCCCCGGACGGACGATAGCGGGCGGCCATGCGCCGGGCCTGGAAATCCCCGCAGTTGGAGCAGCTCGAGATCTCCCGGTAGCGGCCCTGGCCGGGCAGCCAGACCTCGAGATCGTAGGTCTTCATGGCGGCGAAGCCGGTATCGCCGGAGCAGAGGGTCATCACCCGGTAGGCGAGGCCCAGCTCCTTCAGCACCTTCTCGGCGCAGGCGGTCATCCGCTCGTGCTCGGCGGCCGACTGCTCGGGAGTGGTGATGCTGACCAGCTCCACCTTCTCGAACTGGTGCTGGCGGATCATGCCCTTGGTATCGCGACCGGCGGCCCCGGCCTCGGCCCGGAAACAGGGCGTTCCCGCGGTCAACCGCAGCGGCAGTTCCTCTTCGGCGAGGATCTCGCCGGCCACCAGATTGGTGAGCGGCACCTCGGCGGTGGGAATCAGCCACAGTCCCGCGGTGGTGCGGAACAGATCCTCGCCGAACTTGGGGAGCTGGCCGGTGCCGAACAGGGCACGATCGCGCACG
>JALSRW010000418.1 GCA_026984595.1 Alphaproteobacteria bacterium | reverse complement strand
GGATCCCGCATCGCCTCCAGGATCTGGTCCTGGATGGTGACATCGAGGGCGGTGGTGGGTTCGTCGGCGATCACCAGATCGGGCTCGCAGGACAGCGCCATGGCGATCATCACCCGCTGCTCGCTGCACGTCCACCGCTTCATCTGCGCCCGCGGGAGACGACGCCCGAAAACCGGCGCGGCCTGCCCTCGGGGGCGGAGCTGCACCGCGAGCTCCTGACGGTGCTGGGCAGGGGGGACGGTGCTGCCGCCGCACGGGCGATGCGCCGCCACATCGAAGGGGTGATCGAGAGCCGGGCGCCGGCTCTGCTGCCGCGCATCCGGGAGGGCTCCGGCAGCGCCATCCGAAGCACCGGCGGGGTGGCGTGATGCGCGGAAGCCACGCTCCCTCGCAGCCGCGGGCGCGGGGGCAGCGGCCTGCATGCCCCAACCTTATATAAACGCCAGACGTCACGTCTTGGTGGGGAGAAGGGCCAATGTCGTTCACCGGTCTCGACGTATTCGACCACACCATCCAGATCACCAACATCTGGCTCAAGGAGCTGATGGAGAAGCTGGGCACCGAAGACCGGCACAGAGCCTATCTGGCGCTGCGTTCGGTGCTGCACGCATTGCGGGACCGGCTGACGGTGGACGAGGCGGCGCATCTCGGCGCGCAGCTACCGATGCTGGTGCGGGGCATCTATTTCGAGGGCTACCACCCGGCCGGCAAGCCGCTGAAGGAACGCCACAAGGAGCAGTTCCTGGCCCATATCCGCGAACAGTTCCGCAAGGATCCGGAGGTCGATCCGGAGGCCATCGCCCGGGCGGTGTTCGCGCTGCTCAAGGAGAAGATCACCGCCGGCGAGATCCATGATGTGCGCAACTCCATGCCCGGGGAGCTGCGCGAACTCTGGCCGTGACGGCGCGGCGCCCCGCCCGGGGCGCCCCCGCGTTCAGGTGACGGGGTTGGGGACGGGCTCGCCGCGGAAGAAAGCGTCGAGATTGTCGAGACAGCAGAAGCCCATGGCATTGCGGGTTTCGAGCGTGGCGCTGCCGATATGCGGCAGGATGTAGACGTTGTCGAGCTCGCGATAGACCGGGTCGATGTCCGGCTCGCCCTCGAACACATCGAGCCCGGCGGCGAACAGATGGCCGGATCGGAGGGCGGCGATCAGCGCCGCGTCATCGACCAGGGTACCGCGCGCGGTATTCACCAGGATCGCCCCTTCGGGGAGGAGGGCGATGCGCTCGGCGTTGATCAGGTGATAATTCTCCGGGGAGCCGGGACAGTTGAGAGAAAGAACATGGCAATGGGGCAACATGCCTTCCAACGTCTCATGGTATGTCGCCCCCTGTTCGAGTTCGGGAGGCAGACGCCGTCGATTATGGTAACAAATCGTTAAACCAAAGCTGCGCGCACGACGCGCCACCGCCCGGCCGATGCGGCCCATGCCGACGATCCCGAGAACCCGGTTCTCGAGACTGCGGCCGAGATAGGTCGTCGGCGACCAGCGCTTCCACAGGCCGGCGCGCAGATCGCGCTGGGCCGGCCAGGCCAGCCGGGCGGCGCCCAACAGGCAGAGGAGGGCGACGTCGGCGGTGGCCTCGGTCAGCACATCGGGAGTATTGGTGACGATGATCCCCCGCCGCCTGCAGGCCTCGACATCGATATGATCGTAGCCCACGGAAAAGGTGGCGATGATACGCACGCGCCCCGGCAGCTTCTCGATCATCGCCGCCGTCCATTTCTCGGTGCCGCAGGTGAGGATGGCATCGGCGTGGCCGGCGAGCTCGAGAAGCCGATCCTCGCTGTAGGCGACGTCCTGCGGATTGAGGATCGGCTCGTAGTCGCGCCGCAGGCGCTCCTCGACCGCCTCGGGCAGCTTGCGGGTGACCAGCACCACCGGTCTCTTCTCGGGCATCCTTCTCCTCCCCCGGATCGCGCCTGCCGGTCCTTCTATCCCGGACCGCCCGCCTCCGCCAGTGGGGCGCGGTGCCGGCCGGAGGCTTGCCGCGCACGCTCCGGGGTAACCGCCGACAGCAGAAGAACACGAAAGGAAACGCCCATGTTCCGTCTCACCGTCGGCGCCGTTCTGGCGCTCCTGGCCTTGCAGGCGAGCGCCGCCGATGCCG
>JALSRW010000417.1 GCA_026984595.1 Alphaproteobacteria bacterium | reverse complement strand
TCGCCCGGGAGGAGCCGCGCTATCCGCTGGATGTCGCCTTCTGCGGGGACTGCACGCTCGTGCAGATCCTGGAGACGGTGCCACCCGAGGAGCTGTTCGGCGAGGACTATCCCTATTTCTCCTCCTTCACCGACGCCCTGCTGGCCCATTCGCGGGCGAATGTCGAGGCGCGCATCGAAGAGCGCGGCCTCGGCCCCGATTCCCTGGTGATCGAGCTCGCCAGCAACGACGGCTATCTGCTGCAGTACTACCGGCAGCGGGGGATCCCGGTGCTCGGCATCGATCCGGCGCCGGGACCGGTGCGGGCGGCGCGGGAAAAGGGCATCGAGACCCTGCAGGCCTTCTTCGGGCGCGAGCTGGCGGCCGAGTTGGCCGCCGCGGGGCGTCGCGCCGATGTGGTCCATGCCAACAACGTGCTGGCCCATGTCGCCGACACCAACGGCTTCGTCGCCGGCATGGCCACCATCCTGAAGCCCGAAGGGGTGGCCGTGATCGAAGTGCCCTATGTGCGCGACCTGATCGATCACGGCGAGTTCGACACCATATATCACGAGCATCTCTGCTACTTCTCGGTGACCGCCCTGACCGCCCTGTTCGCGCGCCACGGGCTGCATCTGAACCGGGTCGAAAGGCTGCCCATCCATGGCGGCTCGCTGCGCCTGTTCGTCGCGCATCGCGATGCGCCGGAGGCCAGCGTGAGCGGGCTTCTGGCGGAAGAGCGGGAGCTCGGCATCACCGGCTTCGACTACTATGCCCGCTTCGGCGAGCGGGTCGCCCGGATCCGCGAGCGTCTGACCGGCCTCCTGCGCGGGCTCAAGGCCGAGGGCGCCCGGATCGTCGGTTACGGTGCCGCTGCCAAGGGCACCATCCTGCTCAACTACTGCGGCATCGGCTCCGACATTCTCGACTATGTGGTGGACCGCAACCTGCACAAGCAGGGCCGCTACGTGCCGGGCGTGCGTCTCGAGATCCACCCGCCTTCGAGGATCCTCGAGACGCGGCCCGACTATCTCCTGATCCTGCCCTGGAACTTCAAGGACGAGATCATCGCGCAGCAGGCCGCCTTCCGCGAGGGCGGCGGCAGGTTCATCCTGCCGATTCCCGAACCGGTCGTCATCTGAGGGGGGAGACCATGCCGGTCGATCGTTGCCAGGCATGTGGCGGCAGCCGCCTCGAGGCGTTCTACGAGCTCCGCGACATTCCGGTGCATAGCTGCCTCATGGTGAACAGCCGTGAAGCCGCCCTGAGCTTCCCGCGCGGCGATCTCGAGCTCGTGTTCTGCGAGGATTGCGGCTTCGTCCAGAACCGCCTGTTCGATCCCGACAAGGAGAACTACTCGCCCGACTACGAGGAGACCCAGGCGTTCTCGCCGCGCTTCATGCGTTTCGTCGACGAGATCTGCGCCGACCAGGACCGCAAGTACCATCTCGCCGACAAGACGGTGTTGGAGATCGGCTGCGGCAAGGGCGAGTTCCTGGTACGGCTCTGCGAGACCACCGGCTGCCGGGGCATCGGCATCGATCCCGGGGTGCGGCCCGAGCGCCTGCGGTCGCCGGCGCTGGAGCGGATCACCTTCATCCGCGACTTCTACGGACCGGAATACGCCGATCTCGCGGCCGATTATGTGTGCTGCCGGCACACGCTCGAGCATATCCAGCCGGTACGCGCATTCATGGAGCTGGTGCGGGAGGCGATCGGTCCCCGCGAGGATACGGTGGTGTTCTTCGAGCTGCCGGACACCAGACGGGTGCTCGAGGAGCTCGCCTTCTGGGACATCTACTACGAGCATTGCAGCTATTTCACCGCCGGCTCGCTGGCCCGCCTCTTCCGGGCCAGCGGCTTCGAGGTCACCCATCTCTACCGCGCCTACGACGATCAGTATCTGATGCTCGAGGGCCGGCCCGCGCCGGCACCGACCCGGGCGCACCTGCCGCTCGAGGAGGATCTGGAGGAGACGCGGGCGCTGGTGGCGCGCTTCCGCGAAGGCATCGGCGGCCGGCTCGAAGGGCTGCGGCGGGATCTCCGCCGCTGGCAGCGGGACGGCCGCCGGGTCGCGATCTGGGGTTCGGGCTCCAAGGCCGTGTCCTATCTGACCACCCTCGGTCTCGGCGAGGAGATCGCCGCG
>JALSRW010000416.1 GCA_026984595.1 Alphaproteobacteria bacterium | reverse complement strand
CATCTATGCCCTGCTGACCGGCTACGGCGAGCCACCCGAGGGCGAGCAAGGGCTGCCCGGCGCCTTCTACAACCGCTACTTCCCCGGCGGCTGGATCGCCATGCCGCCGCCGCTGTCGGACGATCTCGTGGAATATCCCGACGGAACTCCGGCCACCGCCGAGCAGATGGCTTCCGACGTCACCCAGTTCCTTTCCTGGCTGGCGGAGCCCGAGCTCGAGGAAAGAAAGGCGCTCGGCCTCAAGTTCATGCTCTTCGTGCTGGTCATGACCGGCATCTTCTACGCCTACAAGCGCAAGGTCTGGTCCCGCCTCCACTGAGCGCCGGCGGCGCCCGCCGATCGCGACGCCGGTCCCCAGCGGGGCCGGCGTCTTCGTCTCGGCCGCACAGGGCAGCGGCCCGCCCGGGTGGGATGCCCCTTGCGAAACGGCCGGCGACTGGGGCAGGTTGCCCTATATTCGTGGCGTATCTGCTTGTGGATCGGAGCAGGATCGTGTGCGGAATTGTCGGCATCATCGGCGTCGAGGAGGCGGCCCCGCTCCTGCTGGAGGCCCTGCGCCGTCTCGAATATCGAGGCTACGACAGCGCCGGCATCGCCACCCTCGTCGAGGGACGCATCGAGCGACGGCGGGCCGCCGGCAAGCTCGACAATCTGGCGCGCGAACTCGCTGCCGAGCCGCTGCGGGGCACCATCGGCATCGGTCATACCCGTTGGGCCACCCACGGGCGGGCCACGCGCAACAACGCCCATCCCCATCTGAGCGGCGGCGTGGCGGTGGTCCACAACGGCATCATCGAGAACTTCCAGAACCTTCGCGCGGAGCTGGAAGCTGCCGGCCGTCGCTTCGAGACCGACACGGACACCGAGGTGGTGCCGCATCTGGTGGCGCAGTACCTGGCCTCGGGTGCCGAGCCGGTGGAGGCCGCCCGCCGGGCGGTGGGCCGGCTGGAGGGCGCCTTCGCTCTGGCGATGCTGGTCACCGGGACACAGGAATTCCTGCTGGTCGCCCGCCGCGGCAGCCCGCTCGCCATCGGCTATGGCGAGGGCGAGATGTACGTGGGATCGGACGCCCTGGCCCTGGCCCCGCTGACCACGCGCATCCAGTATCTGGAAGAAGGGGACTTCGCGATTCTCGACCGCGAGGGCGCACGCATTCTCGATGCCGAAGGCCGGCCCGTCGAGCGCCCGATCATCCGTACCGCCCTTTCCGGGGCGATGATCGGCAAGGGCAACCATCGCCACTTCATGGAAAAGGAGATCTTCGAGCAGCCTTCGGTGCTCGGCGACACGCTGCGGGCCTTCGCCGATCCCGGCGATCACCGCATCAGCCTGCCGGAGCTGCCCTTCGCCCTCGATGCGGTGCCGCGCCTGGCGGCGGTGGCCTGCGGTACCGCCTCCTATGCCTGCCTGATCGCCAAATACTGGTTCGAGGGCCTGGCCGGGCTGGCGGTGGACTGGGACATCGGCTCCGAGTTCCGCTATCGCGCACCGGTGCTGCAGCCGGGACAGGCCGGCATCTTCGTCTCGCAGTCGGGAGAAACCGCCGATACCCTGGCGGCGCTGCGCTACATGAAAGAGCGGGGTCACCCCTGCCTGGCCATCGTCAATGTTCCCGAGAGCAGCCTCGCGCGGGAGGCCGATTCGATCCTGCGCACCCTGGCCGGCCCCGAAATCGGGGTCGCCTCCACCAAGGCCTTCACCACCCAGCTCGCCACCCTCGCCTGTCTGGCGATCGGTACCGCACGCGTGCGCGGCCGTCTGACCCCGGAGCGGGAGGCGGAGCTGACCCGCGCCCTCGACGAGGTGCCGGCGCGCGTGCTCCAGATCCTGCAGCAGCAGCGGCTGTTCCGGGAGATCGCCGAGGAGCTGGCCAATGCCCGCGATGTTCTCTACATCGGCCGGGGGACCTCCCATGCGGTGGCCATGGAAGGTGCCCTCAAGCTCAAGGAGATCAGCTACATCCATGCCGAAGCCTATGCCGCCGGCGAGCTCAAGCACGGCCCCATCGCCCTGATCGACGAGACGGTTCCGGTGATCGTGGTGGCGCCGCGGGATGCGCTGTTCGAGAAGACCACGGGCAATCTTCAGGAGGTGGCGGCACGTGGCGGCCGCATCATTCTCTTCTCCGATGCGGAGGGCTGCGGGCAACTGGCCCCCTACTGCTGGCGCAGCGTCGCCCTGCCGGCCTGCGATCCCTTCGTGTCGCCCATTCTCTACACCATTCCGGTGCAGCTCCTGGCCTACTATACGGCGGTCAGCAAGGGGACCGATGTGGACCAGCCGCGCAACCTCGCCAAATCCGTGACGGTCGAGTGACGAACATGGCAAGACTGATCGCCGCACATGCGCTTCTCACGGATGGCTGGGCCGAGCGGGTGGCCATCGACATCGCCCCCGACGGCAACATCGGCGAGGTGACCGTCGGCGCCGCCGCCGACGAGGGCGAATATCTTCCCGGCCACGTGATTCCGGGAATGGTCGATCTGCACGGTCACGCCTTCCAGCGGGCGATGGCCGGCCTCGCCCAGGATCGCCCCGCCGGCGCCGCGGATTTCTGGAGCTGGCGACAGCGGATGCATGCGCTCGCCGCGCGCATCACACCCGAGGATCTGTGGGCCATCGCCGCCGCCCTCTACGTCGATCTGCTCAAGGGCGGCTATACCACCGTCGTCGAATTCCACTATCTGCACCGCCCTCCCGAAGGTGGCTCCTACGAGGATCCGGCGGTGATGTGCCTGGCCCTACACGAGGCCGCTTCGGAGACCGGCATCGCCCTCACTCTGGCCCCCACATGGTATGCACGTGCCGGCATGGCCGAGGAGGAGCCGACGCCCGCCCAGCGCCGCTTCCTGCTCGATCTCGACGGCTACGGCGACATTCTCGGCCGGGTGGAGCGGCTGTTCCGGGACGATCGCGATCGGCGCATCGCCGCGGCCGCCCATTCGCTGCGGGCGGTGGCGCCGGAGCAACTGCCCGCCTTCCTGGCGGAGATCGACCGTCGCGATCCGCAGGCGCCCCTCCACATCCACCTCGCCGAGCAGCCCCGCGAGGTCGAGCAATGCCTCGCGGTGCACGGAGCGCGGCCGCTGGAGCTGCTGGCCGACCGGGTGCCGCTCGGCCCCCGCTGGTGCCTGGTGCATGCCACCCATCTGAGCGAGGGTGAGCGCAAGCTGCTGGCTTCTTCGGGCGCCGTCGCCGGGCTCTGCCCGACCACCGAGGCGGACCTGGGCGACGGGCTGTTTCCGTTCGCCGAATACTGGCGCGAAGAGGGGGCCTGGGGAATCGGCTCGGATGCCAATCTGGTGACCGCCGCCGCCGAGGAGCTGCGGCTGCTGGAATACGGGCAGAGGCTGCGCCGGATCCGCCGGTTGATCGCCACCCGGCCCGAGCAGCCCCATTGCGGCGCCGCCCTCTACCGCGCGGCGCTGGCCGGTGGCGCCCGTGCCGCCGGTCGGCCGGTGGGTCGGATCGCCCCCGGCTTTCGCGCCGATCTCCTGCATCTCGACGGCCGGCATCCGCTCCTCGCCGGTCGCTCGGGCGATGCCGTACTCGACAGCTTCGTCTTCGCTTCCGGTGCCGGACCGATGATCCGCGATGTGATGGTGGGCGGGCTGTGGCGCGTGCGCGAGGGTCTGCATGCCGACGAGCTGCGTACCCGTCGGGAACTGGCCCGGGTCGTCGATCGGCTGCTGGAATGAGGAAGGACCATGGCCGCGCCCTCCGCCGAACGTTGTCCGTGGTGCGGGCGGCCCTTGCGACTGGTCTCGGTCCATGGTCACGAGCAATGCGCCTGGTGCGGGGCACCGGTGCTGCCCTGCTGCGAGGGAAGTCCGCTGGGACCGGGCGAGGCCTGTCCTTTGCCGGTGCCGCCGCAGCCACCGCCAGCGCCGAAGGAGCGGGAATCCGCCACGACCGGAGCCGCGACCCCGAACAAGACCGTCAGACGCGCCGGCGGCCGCAGGAAGCGCCGTTCCCGCGCCTGAGGGGAAGCGCGCGGGCGTCAGGCCTCGAGGCGACGGCCGGTCTCGCGATCGAAGAGATGGACGCGCCCGAGATCGGGCATCAGCCGGATCGTCTCGCCGGGCTGGAACTCGTGGCGTTCCCGGAACACCGCCTGCGCGGAAGCGCCGGCCATCTCGAGAACCAGCAGGGTCTCGGCCCCGGTCGGCTCGACCACCACCACTTCCGCCGGGACCCCGGCGCTGTCGGCGACCAGGGTGAAATGCTCGGGCCGAACACCGTAGATGAGCTTCCTGCCTTCCTCGAGCCGGAGCCCCTCGGGCAGGGGAAGCACCGTGCCCTCGCCGCCGACCGCCTCCAGATGCCCGTTTTCGCGGCGCACCACGGCCTCGAAGAAGTTCATCGCCGGTGAGCCGATGAAGCCGGCCACGAACAGGTTGACCGGGTGGTCGTAGAGCTCGAGCGGCGCCCCCACCTGCTCGACCCGCCCGTCCTGCATGACCACGATGCGGTCGGCCATGGTCATGGCTTCGATCTGATCGTGGGTGACATAGATGGAGGTGGTCTTGAGACGCTGATGGAGCGCTTTGATCTCGGTGCGCATCTGCACCCGGAGTTTGGCATCGAGATTGGAAAGCGGCTCGTCGAACAGGAACACCTGCGGATCGCGGACGATGGCCCGGCCCATGGCCACCCGCTGCCGTTGCCCGCCGGAAAGCTGGCGGGGGTAGCGGTCGAAATACTCGGTCAGGCCGAGAATCCGGGCGGCACGATTGACCCGCTCCTCGATCACCTGACGCGGCGCCTTGGCCAGCTTCAGCGAGAAGGCCATGTTCTCGCGCACCGTCATATGCGGGTAGAGCGCGTAGTTCTGGAACACCATGGCGATGTCGCGATCGCGCGGCGGCACCGTGTTGACCACCCGTCCGCCGATCAGGATCTCGCCCCGGGTAATCTCCTCGAGCCCGGCGATCATGCGCAGCAAGGTCGACTTGCCACAGCCCGAAGGCCCCACCAGCACCACGAATTCGCCGTCGGCGATATCGATGCTCACCCCGAACAACACCTGGGTCGAGCCGAAAACCTTGTCGACCTCGCGAATCTCCACCGACGCCATTGCGCTCCCCCCTTCCCCGCTGGGCGCCCGTCGCAGTACGAAGTTCTGCGGCCTCGTGTCACGAGCCGGCGCCTTCGCGGACGATCATGGCGCGGTTCCCGGGCGAGAGCAACTGCCGTGCGAGGCGGGACCGTCCCCGCTATTCCCCCTTTCCTTCCGGCCCGGCCTCGGGTTATCTAGAACCGTGGCAGTGGTGTTCATAGACACCACGGATGTCGGTCGCTGGTACCGGCAGCCCACGAACGCAGGGGAGGCAAAAGATGCGTTTGTTCAGCCAGGCCAGACGGCGGTTCCTGGCCGGTACGGCCGCGACCGGAGCGATCGCGGTCGCCGCACCCTTCGTCCACACGGCGCGTGCCGGCGGCCGTGTCAGCCTCGGCCTCTGGGACCATTGGGTGCCCGGCGCCAACGACGCGCTGCGCCAGATCGCCGAGGAATGGGGAAGGCAGAACAAGGTCGAGGTGGTCATCGATTTCATCACCTCGATCGGCGAGAAGGATCTGATCACCGCCGCCGCCGAGGCCCGTGCCGGTACCGGACACGACATCATGGTCCACCGCACCTGGCAGGTGGCGGTCTACGAGAACCAGCTCGAGCCGCTCGACGATCTGGTCGCGGAAATCGAGAAGAACGAGGGTGCCTACAACGACATCGCCCGCTATCTGGCGCGCCCCAACGGTACCTGGCGGGCGATCGTGGCCCCCACCGGCTCGCACTCCTATCCGGTGGTCTCGCGCCTCGATCTCTGGAAGGAGCATGCCGGCATCGATCTGCAGGAACTGTTCCCGGCCGGCCCGCGCGACCAGGCGCGGATCGACGCCGAATGGACCTACGAGCGTTTCCTCGAGGGTGCCAGGAAGCTGCACGCGGCGGGTTTCCCCTTCGGCAATCCGATCGGTCAGACCAGCGACTCCCAGGACTGGCTGGGTCCGCTCTTCCTCTCCTTCGGTTCGCAACCGATGAGCGGCGACGGGGAGATCACCATCGATTCCGACGGCACCCGGGCGGCTCTGGAGTTCATGAAGGAACTCACCCAATACATGCCCGAGGATGTTTATGCCTGGGACGATGCCGCCAACAATCGCTGGATCATTTCCGGTCGCGGCTCGGCCATCCAGAACCCGCCCAGCGCCTGGGCGGTGGCCAAGCGAGACGCCCCCGAGGTGGCCGCCCAGCTCTGGCATCACGATACGCCGAGCGGTCCCAATGGGCGATTCCGCGGCAGCCTTCCCTTCTTCTGGGGGCTGTGGAACTTCTCCACCAACAAGTCGGCGGCCAAGGAGCTGCTGTATCACCTGGCTTCCAAGGAGCAGGTGGCGAAGCTGCTCTGGGCCTCGCAGGGCTACGACCTGCCGCTGCAGCAGGATTATTACGATCACGAAGTATGGCTCAAGGAAGCGCCGCCTCCGGGCACCCTCTACAACTATCCGGGACGCGGCAACGAGCAGGTCATCGTCACCGGCTTCCCGGCCCCGCCGGCGGTCGGCGCCAGGATCTACAACGAAGGACTGCTCGCGGTGCTGGTCGCGCGCGTGACCCAGGGGGGCGAGAGCATCGAGGATGCCATCGCCTGGGCCGCCGAAGAGCTCGAAGGCTACCAGCGCGGCTAGGCCTCGACCGCCCGGCGGCGGTCGCCGGCTCCCGACGGCGGCCGTCTGCCGGTCCCGCATCCGGGTCCGACCGATCGGAGCCTGCGCAGATGGCACGCAAGGAAATGGCGGGGGTGGCGCCCGCGGATGCTCTCGCCGGGGGACGCCGGCTGGCGATGCGCTGGCGGGGCCTGCGGCAGTCGCGGGCCGGCCTCGCCTTCCTTCTGTGCCTGCCGCTCATCCTGCTGGTGCTCGGCCTGATCGTCTATCCGTTCTTCTACGCCATCTATCTGGCGACCCTGAACAAGGCCGAGACGGCGTTCGTCGGTCTCGGCAATTTCGCCTTCCTGTTCCGGCGCTCGACCTTCTGGATGGTGGTCCGCCAGTCGATCCTCTTCACCCTCACCGCGGTCTTTTTCAAGGCCCTGATCGGCTTCGTCTGCGCCCATCTGATCCACAATGTGCCGCCCGGCGGCCAGCGCATCTGGCGGGGCCTGTCGCTGGTGCCCTGGGTGATCCCGCCGGCCCTCAGCACCTTGGGCTGGTGGTGGCTGTTCGATCCCACCTACAGTGCGGTGAACTGGCTGCTGACCAGCTTCGGGGCCAGCGCCATTCCCTGGCTCAGTGATGTGTTCTGGGCGCGGTTCTCGGTGATTCTGGTCAACATCTGGTACGGCGCACCGTTCTTCCTGATCATGTATCTGGCGGCGCTCAAATCGATCCCCGAGGAACTCTACGACGCGGCCAAGGTCGACGGCGCCAATGCCTGGCAGCGGCTGGTCCACATCACCCTGCCGATGATGCGGAACATCATCGCCATCACCATGCTGTTCTCGACCATCGTCACCTTCGCCAATTTCGACATCGTCCGCGTCCTCACCCAGGGCGGCCCCCGCAACACCACCCATCTGTTCGCGACATACGCCTTCAAGCTGGGCATCCAGTCGGGCGACATCCCGCTGGGCGCGGCCGTGTCGCTGTTCATGTTCCCGATCCTGGCGATCTTCGCCATGTTCATTCTGCGCGACGTGCGCGAGCGTACCAAGAGGCTCTGATGGCACTGGCGGCGGCCCCTCGCGACACCCCGACCACCCGCTGGGTGGCCTTCTTCGGCCAGCGTCGCTGGGCGCTCTATGCCTCGTACTTCTTCCTGTTCCTCTTCATCGTCTTCTTTCTGTTCCCGCCCTATTACATGCTCGTCACTTCCTTCAAGACCAACGCCGAGATCTCCAGCCTTGCCGGAAATCCCTGGGTGATCCAGGGCGATATCACCCTCGAGCACTATCGCAATCTGCTGCTGGAGACTTCGTTTCCGGTCTATTTCCGCAATACGGTGGTGGTCACCGTACTGGTGGTGACGATTTCCATGCTGATCAGCATCCTCGCCGCCTATTCGCTGTCGCGGATGCGCTTCTGGGGCTCGGCCACCCTCGCCACCGGCATCTTCCTGACCTATCTGGTGCCGGAGACGCTGCTGTTCATTCCCATGTTCAAGATCGTCGGCGGGCTCGGGCTGCTGAATTCCTACTGGTCGCTGGTGCTGGTCTATCCGACCCTGGTCGTGCCCTTCTGCACCTGGATCCTGATCGGTTATTTCAGTTCGATTCCGCGCGAGCTGGACGAGGCCGCCCTCATCGACGGCTGCAACCATTTCCAGATGCTGACCAAGATCTTCATCCCGGTGGCCAAGCCCGGGATCATCGCCGCCATCATCTTCGCCTTCACCGTCTCCTGGGCCCAGTTCATCTATCCCCTCGCCTTTCTCTACAGCGAGGATCAGCTCGTGCTGACGGTGGGCACGGTCACCACCCTCATCCGCGGCGATGTATTCGCCTGGGGCGGGCTGATGGCCGGGGCGCTGATGGCCGCCGCGCCGCCGGTCATTCTCTATGCCTTCCTGATGGACTACTACATCGCCGGGCTCACCGCCGGCGCCACCAAGACCTGAGGAGCGGGAGAGCGCCCCCGCCCGCGGTCACTCGCGCAGCTCGTCCCAGAGCTCCTTGACCTTGGCGAAGAAGCCCTCCGACTGTGGGTGCTGGTTGTCGCCCTTGCCGCTGGCTTTCTCGAACTCGCGCAGCAGCTCCTTCTGGCGGCGGCTGAGATTGACCGGCGTCTCGACCACCAGCTCCACCAGCATGTCGCCCCGCGGGCCGCCGTGCAGCTCGCTCATGCCCTTGCCCTTGAGGCGGATCTGGCGTCCGGTCTGGGTACCCTCGGGGATCTGGACACGCAGCCGTTTGCCCTCGATGGTCGGCACCTCGACCTGACCGCCCAGAGCCGCGGTGGTCATCGGAATCGGCACCCGGCAGTAGAGATCGCGCCCTTCGCGGTGGAAGATCCAGTGCGGGGCGATGGAGACGAAGATGTAGAGATCTCCGGGCGGACCGCCGCGCAGCCCGGCCTCCCCCTCGCCGGAGAGACGGATGCGGGTACCGTCCTCGACCCCGGCGGGAATGTTGACCGCCAGCACCTTCTCCTTCTGGACCCGACCGCTGCCGCCGCAGGTTCCGCAGGGATTGCGGATCACCCGGCCGCTGCCGTGGCAGCTCGGACAGGTGCGCTCGATGGTGAAGAAGCCCTGCTGGGTACGGACCCGACCGACGCCACGGCAGGTGCCGCAGGGTGCGGGTTCGGCACCGCCCTCGCTGCCACTGCCGCCGCAGGCTTCGCAGGCCACCGCGGTGGGCACGCGGATCTGCGCCCGCTTGCCGGCGAAGGCCTCTTCGAGGGTGATGGTGATATTGTAGCGCAGATCGGCGCCGCGGTTGGAAGCCGAGCGGCGGCGTCCGCCCATGAAGTCGGCGAACAGATCCTCGAAGGCATCGGCGAAGGAGGAGAAGTCGAAGCCGCCCGCCGCAGCGCCCCGCGCGGCGCCGCCGCCGGCCTCGAAGGCCTGATGACCGAACTGGTCGTAGGCCGCCCGCTTCTGCGGATCGCGCAGCACCTCGTAGGCCTCGTTGATTTCCTTGAAACGCTGCTCCGCCGCCGGATCGTCGGGATTGCGGTCGGGGTGGTACTGCATCGCCAGCCGCCGGTAGGCGCGCTTGATCTCGACCTCCGTGGCGGTCCGCGACAGGCCCAGGATCTCGTAATAATCGCGCTTCGCCATTTCAGCCCTTCGTCGTCAATCCGCCGGGGATGCACAAAGGACCGGGCTCGCGCCCGGTCCCCGGCTCCGATCCGTGCGAGCGGCGGAGATCAGCCCGCCGAACGCTTGCGATCGTCATCGTCGACTTCCTCGAATTCGGCGTCGACGACTCCTTCTTCCTTGCTCTCCGCAGCTTCCGCACCGGCCGCTCCGCCGCCTCCGGCGGCTTCCTGC
>JALSRW010000415.1 GCA_026984595.1 Alphaproteobacteria bacterium | reverse complement strand
AGCAGGACCCGCGAAGCGGCGCCGCGCTGCTCCCGGCGCAGCCACGTCTCGTCCGGCCGACGCGCCTGTTCGCCTCCGAAGCGCTCGATATGCTGCTCGCCGAACTCAGGGAGCGTTACGATCTCGTGCTGTTCGACAGCGCGCCGCTGGTGGCCGTCGCCGACACCCGTATCCTCGCCGCCTCCCTCGACGGGATCCTGCTTGTGGCGCAGTGGCGCAAGACGGGCCGCGCCCTCGTCGCCCAGGCGCTCGAGCTCCTCGGGCCGGCGAGCGGGCGCCTCCTCGCCGCCACGCTCAATTTCGTCGATGAGCTCGAATACGCCCGCTATGGCTACGGCGACGCCGAGCTCGCAAGGCGTCGACTCGCTGCCTACTACGCGGAGTAGGCGCCCGCTTCAGTGTTCCGCGACGTCGGGAAGCCGTCTCCGGCCTGCCTGCTCCAGCAGCTCGAAGCCGACGCCGAAGTCCGCGCACCCTTCGAAGCTCGCCTGGGGTGTTGGCCAGGTGGCATGGAGCTCGTAGTAGACGACCCTGGGCAGGCCCTGCCGTTCATCCTCGTAGAGAAACAGGTCGAGCGTGCAGCGGGTGAAACTGTAGCGCCAGTATTCGGCCGGTGGCTCGCGGCGCCGCAGACTCGGGGGGCCGAAGACCTGCTCCACATGCGGCCCCGGCATGCCGACGAGCTTGATCCGTTCAGGCAGTGGAGGCGGGTCGCGAAGGGGTGCCCCGGCGATCCGAGGTGGCTCAGGTGGAGCCCGGTAGGCCGCGAGCCGGTCGGACCCGGCGCTGCAGCCCGCGAGGAGAAGCACGGCGCTCACGAGCCAAACGGGCGCCAGACTCCCGAGCCCGCTCACCTTCTCGATCCCTCTGCGACCGGGACCGGACCCTCCGGCCCCCTCCTCCACGTCCTTCTCGTTCGCGACCGTTAAGATCGCGTCAACTGCGCCCGGACCCGCCGCCCAGCATCGAGACCGTACCGGACAGCTGACCGCCGCGCTCGATTTCGAGTTCCCCGTAGCGCACGGTCCCCGTCACCCGGCCGGTGCTGCGGATGAGCAGACGGTGGCGGACCGTGAGCTCGCCCTCGTAGACGCCGCTGATCTCCGCCTCGTCCACTTCCGCCTTGCCGTTCGTGAACTTGCCCGTCTCGGTGATCTCGATGGCGCGCGTCTCGTTGAGCGTCACCTGAACGTTGCCCTCGACAACGAGACGGTCGCAGGCCGTGATCTCTCCCGACAGGCTGATGCCCTGACCGACGATGAGACGCTTGCCCTCTCCCGCGACCACAGCCGGCCGCTCCATCGCCTTGGGGCGCTCGGGCTGCCGGCGGGGAAGTTCCGCCTCGATCTTGGATTCAGTCCCCGCAGGCTTGTTCTCGATCGGATCCACCGGTCTCAGCGGCTCGCTTTCCTTGCGACGAAACATGGTCGTCCCTCGCTCGCTCTGGGTTCCACGGGATGACGGACGCGCGATCTGGCCCCCGGGGCCGGGATCGAGAGCGGGACCGATGCGAACCCTAAACACGGGGATACGCATCGTCAAACCCGTTTTGTGCACGGTTCCCGGTCTCACGCACCACAGCTCCGGCGGCCTTGGCAGCCGGCCATGCCCGTCCTATGTTGCAGGCGGTGCCGCTGGAAGATCCATTCGCGATACAGCTTTCGGGCGGCCGAACGATGGGGGCGCGCGATGCAGGGCTATCTCGCCGAGTACCTGCCGGTGCTCGTGTTTCTTGTCATCGCGATCGGGCTTTCCGGCATCATTCTCCTCGCCTCCTGGCTCGTCGCCCCCCAGCATCCCGAGCGTGAGAAGCTCTCCGCCTACGAATGCGGCTTCGAGCCGTTCGAGGACACGCGTGGCCGTTTCGATGCCCGCTTCTACCTCGTGGCGATCCTCCTCATCATCTTCGATCTCGAGGTCGCCTTCCTCTTTCCCTGGGCGGTCGCGCTCGGGAACATCGGACTGTTCGGCTTCTGGTCGATGATGCTGTTCCTGGCCGTACTCACCATCGGCTTCATCTACGAGTGGAAGAAGGGGGCGCTCGAGTGGGAATGAGCACGCAGACGCTCGCGCGGCGGGGGGACGAGGGCCTGTTCGAGAAGGTCGGGCGCAGCCTCGGCGAAAAGGG
>JALSRW010000414.1 GCA_026984595.1 Alphaproteobacteria bacterium | reverse complement strand
GCGTGATGCCGCCGAAGAGACCCGCCTCGCCGCCCTGCGCGCCCGCCTCCTCGAACGCCGCGCCCGGCGCGTACCGCCGGCCCGCGACGACAAGGTGCTGGCCGATTGGAACGGCCTCGCCATCGCCGGGCTGGCGGTGGCCTTCGCCCGCACCGGCCGCAGCCGCTATCTGGAGCTGGCCGAGGAGCTGTTCGCGCGGGTCACTGCCGCACTCGGCGAGGGCGACCGGCTGTTCCATGCCTGGCGCGACGGCCGGCGTTCGGCACAGAGCTTTCTGGAGGATTACGCGCAGATGATCCGAGCGGCGTTGCTGCTCCATCAATGCACGGCGGCGGCATCCTATCTGGAGAGCGCGCGGCGCTGGACGACAACCGTGGAACGCGCGTTCCGGGGCACCGACGGGGTGCTGCATCCGGTGCCGCCCGCCGCCAGCGAGCTGCCGCTCCTGCCTCTCGCCGCGCTCGATGGTCCGGTTCCCTCCGCCGTCGCCACGCAGGCCGAAAACCTCGCGCGGTTGTTCCTGATCACCGGCGGTTCGGAGTATCGCCGCCTCGCCGAGCGGACGATCGAAGCCTTCGCCGGCCGGCTCGCCGAGAACCCCCATGGCCATGCGGGTCTGCTCTCGGCCTCGCTGTTCCTCGAAAGGGCGGTCCAGATCCGCCTCCACGGCCGGCCCGACGACCCGGCCTGGTCGGCGCTGCGCGATGCCGCCCTGCGCCAGGCACCGCCCGCCCATCTGCTGGTGCCGGTAGTGCAGGAGGGGGAGGAGGCGTTCGCCACGGTCTGCGTGGGCAGCCTCTGCCGGCCACCGGCGCACCGTGTGGAGGAGCTCACCCGCCTGCTGCGAGCCGATTGAGGGCATCGCGCGCTGCCGTCTGGCCCTTGCCCGAGGAACGGGATAAGAGCAGGGCAGCGACGTCGCGTGGGGAGGAACATGGACATGGCCAAGCGCATTGTCGTCCGCCGCTTCGGTGGTCCCGAGGTGCTCGAGCTCGAAAGTGGGCAGCCGCCCGCGCCGGGCCCCGGCGAGGTTCTGCTGCGCCACCGGGCGATCGGGCTCAACTTCATCGACGTCTATTTCCGCACCGGCCTCTATCCGCCGCCCCAGGGGCTGCCCTTCACCCCCGGACTGGAAGCCAGCGGCGTGATCGAGGCCGTCGGCGAAGGCGTCACGAACTTCGCGGTCGGCCAGCGGGTCGCCTATGGGACCGGTCCGCTCGGCGCCTATGCCGATCTCCGGACCATGCCGGCCGACAAGCTGATCGCCATTCCCGAGGAGATCTCCGACGAGGTGGCGGCGGCGATGATGCTCAAGGGCATGACCGCCCGCTATCTCCTCAAGCAGACCTATGCGGTGAAGCCCGGCGACAGCATCCTCGTCCATGCCGCCGCCGGTGGCGTCGGCCTGCTTCTCTGCCAGTGGGCCAAGCATCTCGGGGCGACGGTGATCGGCACCGTCGGCAGCCGCGAAAAGGCGGAGATCGCGCGTGCGCACGGCTGCGACCATCCGATCGTCTATACCGAAGAGGATTTCGCCGAGCGGGTGAAGGAAATCACCGGCGGCGAGGGGGTAGCGGTGGTCTATGACGGGGTCGGCCAGGCCACCTTCTCGAAATCGCTGGATTGTCTGCGCCCGCGCGGCCTGATGGTCAGCTTCGGCAACGCGAGCGGTCCGGTCGAGAACTTCAATCTCGGCATCCTCAACCAGAAGGGCTCGCTCTATGTCACCCGGCCGAGCCTCTTCCACTATACCGGCACCCGCGCCGAGCTCGAGGCCTGTGCCGGGGATGTCATCGATGTGGTCCGCCGCGGCATCTTGCGGATCGAGGTCGAACAGCGCTTTCCGCTGGAACAGGCGGCCGAGGCCCATCGGGCATTGGAGAGTCGAAGGACGATCGGCGCCACCGTACTGATCCCCTAGACCTCCCGCGGGCGGGGTGGCCGACCGGTGGCTAGGGCCGCAGGTAGCCGACCGCGATCGCCCACCCCGCCCCCAGCAGCGACAGCAGGAGAGGCGACAGGCTCCAGGCGAGGAGGAAGCGGCGGCGAGGCATCCGCAGCCGGAACCAGAAACGCCAGGCGAGAACCCAGAGCAGGAAGAAGACCAGGAGGAAGGCGACCGGTACCGCCAGCATCAGGA
>JALSRW010000413.1 GCA_026984595.1 Alphaproteobacteria bacterium | reverse complement strand
CCGCAGCAGATCAGGTCTACACCATCGCGGCGATTGGCGGGTGCTGACGGGTACCGCCATCGATCCTACTCGGCGATCCGGAGGGCACTCAGCTCGCCGGCGATCGTACGGAACGCCTCCCGGAGATCGGCAGCGGTCGGCGAGCGGAAATAATGGGCGGGGCTGGTGGCACAGGACTGCATCAACGCATCGGCCTTCTGGGGCGCCTGGAACGTGATGGTGTAGACCAGGATTCCCTCCTGCTTGACCCGGTCACAGAGCGTGCGAACATTGGCATCGGCCTGCGAAGCCGACACTTCATCGTAGCTCGAGGCAACGTTCTGCCCGTCGGTCATGACGATGAGCGCGGTCACCACATCCTCGAAGGGCTGACGCTCGGGCTCGCCCCAGAGGCCTTCCCATCGGCGGGAGAGAACCCGCCAACCCCAGCGAATGCCCATGTCGATGCGGGTGGTACCGGAAGCGCCGAGCTTGTTGATCATCGCCTTGGCCTCGGCCTTGGTATCGGTCAGCGGCAGCAGCCGCGGCGGGCAGGGAGGAAGCCAGACTATCTTTTTCTTCTTTTTCTTTTTCTTTTTCTTCTTGCCCTTCTTTCCGCCCTTGGGCGTGCCGCTGTCCGCGAGGCTCTCGCTGCGCACGAACCGCTCGACCGAAGGCGGCGCGTCCGTGAGCCGTGTCGCCGTCGAGCGCGACTCCACACAGCCCTTCCAGGGCGATTTCTTGCGTTCGGCGCTGGTCAGCCAGCTCCGGCGATCATTGCCGATGTTGACGCGCGCGTTGAACGGCACCACTCCGATCCGCAGATCGTCGGACACCTCCTCCGTGCCGAAGAGGATGTCGATCAGATCCTTGGCCGAGCTCTTCAGGGCCTGGATCTTGCCGCAGCAGTGCATCGAGCCGGTCACGTCGAGCACCATTGCCACTTCGAGAGGTGCCGATTCCCGTACGACCACGGTTCGGGTCTCGATGTTCAGTGTGTCGATATGGGCGAGGCCCATGACGACCGTGGGCATTTCGGCGCGGGTCACGAGCGTGATGCGTCCGGTATCCGCATCCTGCTGAACCTCGACGGAATCGATCTGCACCCCGAGAAAGCCCTCGGAGAAATTGGCGTCGAGGATGCGCTCGACCGTCCGCTCGATCGCCTGGGGGTCCCTCTCCGTCCCCGCCGCCAGCGCCGCGGCATCGGCCGCCTGCGCAAGCTTCGATCGCGCCACGAGGTAGCGGCCGGCGTCCACCGCCAGGCCCGACGCCACCGTCAAAGGGACGAGCGCCAGGGCAATCGTCATCGCCACCGCACCCCGTCGGTCGCGGGCGAGCTTCGCCACGGGATGTGCGAAAGCGCGGCGCAGGCGTTGCAAGAACTGCGATCCTTCGGCGTCTGCCGACCGAGACTTGCTGGACATTTCCGGTCCCTTTTCTTCGGCCCTTTTCCACGAACCTGACAGCATTCTGCATGGTCCGAGTTAACAAACCGTTAACGGCGGCCTCCCCGCCCCCTCCGACAACACATACGATGATGTGTCGGGCATGCCGTGATCGAGGCCGCCTTCCGAGGTTCCGGCGCACGAAATTGTCATGCAGAAACAATGTGTTGGATGGCAGATGTCAGGCTGCGGGAGCGCTGGCGGGAACTTCTGGTCACGATTGACAGACACCTCCGCGAGCGATCAGATGCAGCAGTAAAGGCGTGACCCTCTGCCAGTGATCGCGTTCCAGCTCGCGGGTCTGGCAGGGACGAACCGAAGGGGGTAGCGGGATGAAGGCCGGAAAACGGACGACGCCGCGCAGCGAGAATGGAACCGCGAAGGGGATCGAGCGTCGCGAGGTGCTGCAGCGCTTCGGAACCTATGCCGCTTACACCGCACCGGCGATGATGGTTCTCCTCTCCTCGCGACAGGGACGAGCCGGCAGCTTCTTCAGGAAGGGTGGCGACGACGGCGACGGCGGCAGCGGCGCGCTCGGCTTCTCCGCGTGACATGGCGGCGGCCCGGGAACCGCGGAGTCCGCGAGCCCGCGCCGACCAACTCCAGCGAGGAACCGGCCGGAGCCACGCGGTATCGGCCGGCAGACTCGTCGCCTTCGGCGACAATGCGATCCTGGCCGTGCCGCGAACGGGCCGCGTCGCCATCCTCAACCCGCCGGCCCGCTTCGCCTGCGAAGCCTTCGCGGCGGGGCGGCCGTTCGCAAAGGTCATCTCCGATTATGCGCAGCGCTACGGAATCTCGCCGGATCGCGCCGAGCAGGATCTGCGCGAACTGCGCCGGCGTGTCGCACGCATCACTCGCCGCTCCCCGCGGCCGCCCACCGCAACCGCTCCCGCCGCGGCCGCCTGTCCGCCCGACCTCGAGACGATCTGCGCCCCCGGTCCGCGGGCGGTTCGCCTGACGGTGCACGGCAGCCGCCGGCTCGCGCGGTTGCTGCGCTTCCTCCTGCAGCCCGTCCGTACCGACTCCTCTGCCCACCGCCATCTGCGGGGAATCCGGTGCGGGCGCGCCTACGAGATCTCCTGCGATGGCAGGCTGCTGACGCGGACCGACAATCTGCTGCTCGCCCGCAGTGAGATCCTCCGCCACCTTCTGCTGCTGAGCCACGGCCGGCGGCGCTGGCTGGCCTTCCTGCACGCCGCCGCCGTCGCCGCCGAGGGCCGGGCCTGGTTGATCGCCGGCAGCAGCGGCTCGGGCAAAAGCACGCTGGCGGCAGCTCTGCTGCGCGAAGGCTTCGCGATCGCCACCGACGATTATGCACCGCTCGAGGCGGGCAGCGGGCTGCTCCACCGCGTGCCCTTCGCCATGGGAATCAAGGATGCGAGCATTGCGCTGCTGCGCGGCACACTGCCGGCAATCGACGGAATCCCGGCCGTACGCTTCCGCAATCGCGAAGTGCGCTATGTCGCGCCGCCCGTGCTGGCTCCCGAACGGCTGCCGGTAGGCGGCCTGCTGTTCCCGCTCTACGATCCACAGGCGGCGCCCGAGCTGTCGCCGCTTTCACCGGAGCAGGCCTTCACGCTCTGTGCCCGAGGCGGTGGCTGGTACGAGGGATCGCCGCGCCGCCTCGCCGAGCTGGTGCGGTGGTTCCGGCAGAGACCGGCCTGGATGCTCACATATCCCGACACCCGCTCGGCCCTCGATCTGGTGCTGCCGCTCCTGGGATCGACACGGTGAAGAGCTCGCACGGCGGCAGCTTCGACCTTCTGTGCAGGCTGCTCGACAACGCTCTCCTGCCTCCCGAGGAGCGTGAAGGCGCCGTTCGGTCCCTCTTTCCCGAGGCGGTCGATTGGCCGAGCCTGATCGGTCTCTCGGGCACCCATCTGGTCACTCCGCTGCTGGGCCTCGCGCTCGAACGGTTGCAGCTATCGACCGCGCTCGATGCGGAGGTGCGCGGCTACTTCGCGGCGATGATCGAGGCCGGACGCAGGCGCAACCGCGCCCTGCGCCGGGATCTCCTGCGCATCGCCTCGGCCCTCTCCTCGCGCGGGATTCCCGTGCTTCCCCTCAAGGGAGCGATCCGTCTGGTGGACGATCTCTGCACGGACGACGCCTGGCGCTTCATGCACGATCTCGACCTGCTGGTCCCGGCGGCACGGCTCGCCGAAGCGGAGCGCCTGCTGGAGGAATGCGGCTGGCGGCCCCTCGGTGACGGGCCTTGCGATCTCGACCTCCATCTGCCGCGGATGGTGCATCCCGAAGCCGAAGCGGTGCTGGAGCTGCACGGCCGGGTCGTGCCGGAGCGGCTCGATGCTCTGCTGCCGGCCGAAATGCTGTTCGAGCGTGCCAGCCCGATACGCGTCGAAGAGGTCGACCTGCTGCTCCCGGATCCGGCCGATCAGTTGCTGCATCTGGTGGTCCATGGCCAGCTCGTGCACGGGTATCTCTATACCGGCCGGCTGCTGCTGCGCGAACTGGTCGAGCTGGTGCAACTGGTGCATCGGTACGGCTGCGGCCTGGCGGAGAACATGCTCGGGCACCTCGAGGGCGCCGGCCACGGGCTGGCCGGACAGGTGGCGATGGCCACCGCCGGACTGGTGCTGCCCCGCGCGGCGACCGATCTGCCGGCAGCCACCACCTACGCCCGCCTCCTGGCACGGCGGACCCTGCTCCAGCAGCGCCACGAGCCGCTCATGGCGACCCTCGGACCGCTGGGCGGGGTGGTTCGCGAATGGGTTGCGCAGGGCGGCACGACCGGCTTCCTGCAGCGTCTCACCGATACCCGCTACCGCCGCGATCTCCTCCGCCAATGGCACGCCTTTCGCCGCAAGACGAGCTGGTGAGCGGGGCCGCTCCGCCCGGAGCGGCGATCTGCCCGGGGAGAACCGCGGGAACCCAGCTAGAGACCGGCGATGCTGCGCAGCGCGTCACGGTCGGGAATGTAGACCCGCGATTTCCCATCGAGGGTGATGGCACCGACCCGACGCATGGTCGACAGGGTGCGGCTGACGGTTTCGATGGTCAGCCCGAGATAGTCGGCGATGTCGCTGCGGCTCATGAGAAGTTCGACGGGCTCGCGGTCGCCGCGGTGCTGCCGCTCGGCGATCGCCAGCAGAAATGTCGCCAGCCTTTCGCGCGCGGTCTTGCGCCCCAGCAGCAGCATCTGCTCCTGCGCGGCGGCCAATTCGCTCGATGCCCGTCCCAGCAGGTTGCGCTCCAGATGGGGCATCTCCTCCAGCAGACGGAGGAACGCTGCCCGTCGGAACCGGCAGAGCCGCACCGGAGTCACCGCTTCGGCCGAATAGACATAGGTGCGGCCGAAGGCCAGACCGAGGAAGTCCCCGGCCATCAGAAAGCCGGTGATCTGGCGGCGTCCGTCCTGCAGCAGCTTGTAGAGCTTGATCATGCCTTCGGTGAGACTGAACATCTCCTCCGCCGGCTCGCCCTCGTGAAACAGCGTCTGCCCGGGTTCCAGTCTCGCGCTGGTGGCGGCGGCCGAAAAGCGCTGCAGTTCCTGCTCGTCGAGAACGGCGCACACCGCCAGGTCCCGCGCCTTGCACCGGTCGCACGGCACCTGTGCGCCACAGCAGACCGGATTCATGACAGGACCGTTCCGACCCATCCTCGATGCCTCACCGCGAGGTACGCGTTCTTTTTCCCTTGCGCGGCCATGGATTGCCCCGACCAGCATGAACATAGGCACGAAAGTTGATGTGGGTCAATGAGGCCCATCGGCGCGATCCTAGCGTTGTTTCCATGTGCGCGAGAATTGATCCTGGCGCGGTCCCCGAAATGCCGAAATGGAGCTGGGTACGGCTCGACGAGACGGAACTTCCGGTGATCTGGCCACTGGTCTCGGTCGGCAGCGAGGCGCTTTCACGGGAAGATTGGCAACGCACCACCGGGATCTGGCTGCGGGAGCACGGCCGCGGCCTGGTCGCAATTCAGTGCGGCGGCGGACCCGCCCTCGCCGCCTTCCTGTTCGAAGCGGCAGGTCCCCGAGGATCCCGCCCCTGCTGCTTCGTCGTGCGCCTGTGGGTGGTCGAGCCCGGGCTGCCGGGACGCAGTCTGCGTGCCTGCCTGACCGCGGCGCGAGAGTTCGCCCGCTCCAGCTCCTATCACGGCGTGCTGCTGGAACGCACCGCCATCGACCCGCGTCTCGACGCCGCCGATGTCGACCTCTGTGCCGGACATTGCGGCTATCTGCGCTGCCGTGACGGCTGGTACGCGCCACCCGCCGGCATCCACGACATCGTCACCTTCCCCAAGCGACGATCGCGGCGCGCCTAGCTTTCGAGCTCCAGTCCGGCCGGGCCGAGCCCGGAGACCACCGCCGCATGGGCCATGCGGGCATAATCCAGGGGATTGGCCTTGGCCGGGTCCTGTTCGGCCTCCACCACCAGCCAGCCGGCATAGCCCCCCTCGCCCAGGATGCGCAGAAAGGAATCGAAGTCGATCGCGCCTTCGGGATCCCCGGGCACCGTGAACACCCCCTCGATCACTCCCCTGAGGAAGCTCCACTGTTCCTCGCGCAGCCGGCGCAGGACACGCGGTCGGATGTTCTTGAGATGCACGTGGGTGATACGGGTCCGCCAGCGCCGGGTGGTGGCCTCGATATTGCCCCCGGCGAACAGGAGATGCCCGGTATCCAGCAGTAGACCGACCGCCTCGCCGGTATTGCGCATCAGGAGATCGATCTCGTTCTCGCGCTCGATCACCGTGCCCATATGGTGATGAAAGGCCATCGGGCAGCCTTCGGCCGCGAGCCATTCGGCGAGCGCGGTGAGCTTTTCTCCATAGGCCGGAAATTCCTCTGCCGGCATGGTCGGCCGGGCGCTCACCGGCGTGTCGATGGCCGCCTGCACCGTACCGGTGGTTTCGGCATAGACCACCACACGGGCGTCCACCCCGCGCAGCAGGTGCAGATGCCCGGCGAGGCGGCGCTTCTCCTCCTCGAGGGACAACGCTCCGAGCCGCCCCGAGAACCAGCCACCGACGAGCTCCAGCCCGTAACGTTCGAGCAGGGGCCGCAGGAGAGCGGGATCGTCGGGGAACTTGCCGCCCTTCTCGATACCGCGGTAGCCCGCGAGCCGCGCCTCGGCGAGGCACTGCTCGAGGGGGATCTCGCCGCCGAGCTCCGGCAGATCGTCGTTGGACCAGCCGATCGGGTTGATCCCCAGCCGTACCGCCATCGCCGTCGCTCCCTTCAGACGCCCAGACGCTGGCGCCGCTTGCCCGCGAGATGCTCCTCGAAGGCCTTCCGCACGCTTTCCCGGGTAGTGATGCCGGGGGTGCCGGTCTCCCACCAGGCGCCGTTGCCCTCGGTCCAGTCGCGGGGATCGACGCGGATGTGGATGACGGTGGTGCGATCTGCGGCCTTGGCCCTGCGGAACGCATCCTCGAACTCGCCGATGCCGCGCACCGAAATGCCGATCGCCCCCATGGCCTCCGCATGTTTGGCGAAATCGACGCCCACCAGCTCCCGGATGTTGCAGTCCTCGAGCTGGTTGTTGAAGCCGGGAATGCCCTTGGCCCGCTGCAGCCGGTCGATCACCGCGAAGCCGCCATTGTCGCAGACGACGACGATCAGCTTCATGCCGGTCAGCACGGAGCTGTAGATGTCGGAGTTCATCATCATGTAGCTGCCGTCGCCGAGCATGGTGATCACCTCGCGGTCGGGATCGGCCATCTTGGCACCCCATGCGCCCGAGATCTCGTAGCCCATGCAGGAAAAGCCGAACTCGCAGTCGAAGGTGTCGGGCGCCCTGGCCCGCCAGTTCATGCAGAGTTCGCCGGGAAGACCGCCGGCGGCGGTGAGCACCAGATCCGTCTCGTCGCAGAGCCGGTTGACCGCTCCCACCACATGCGAATAGGCGGGCAGCTCGGCATTGGTGGGACCCGTGCGGCGTGCGACGAAGGCGTTCCAGGCGGCGTACTCCTCGGCCCCGTGACGGACCCACTGCTGCGGCGCCCGCCAGTCGCCGAGCGCTTCCGAGAGCTCGCCGAGTGCCACCCGCGCGTCGCCGACGACGGGCTGGGCGCGGTGCTTGTGGGCGTCGAAACGTGCGGCGTTCAGGCCGATGAAGCGGGCATCCTCGGCGAACAGCGACCAGGAGCCGGTGACGAAATCCTGGAGCCGGGTGCCGACGGCGAGAACCACATCGGCCTCGGCCGCGAGATTGTTGGCGCTGGCCGAGCCCAGGATACCGATCGGTCCCACGTTCAGCGGATGGTCGTGCGGCAGCACCGCCCGCCCGGCCACCGTCTCGGCCACCGGAATGGCGTGGCGGCCGGCGAACGCGGCCAGGGCCTCCCCGGCCTCGGAATAGCGCACGCCGCCGCCGGCGATCAGCAGCGGCCGCTCGGCCCGCTCAAGGAGCGCCGCGGCGGCGCGGAGCTGACCCCGATCGGCACGCGGCCTCGGAACTTCGTGGAGCACCGGCTCGAAGAAGCGCTCCGGATAGTCGAACACCTCGCCCTGCACGTCCTGACACAGACCGAGAAATGCCGGACCGCAATCGGCCGGATCGAGCATGGTGGCCATCGCTTGGGGCAGCGATTCGACGATCTGCTCCGGGCGGGTGATGCGATCCCAGTAGCGGGTGACCGCCCGGAAGGCATCGTTGACGCTGATCGTCGGGTCGCCGAAATGTTCGAGCTGCTGGAGGACCGGGTCCGGCGCGCGGCTCGCGAAATAGTCTCCCGACAGCAACAGTACCGGCAGGCGGTTGCTGTGACCGACCCCCGCCGCGGTGACCATGTTGGCCGCACCCGGACCGATCGAGGATGTCGCCACCATGATCTGCCGGCGCTTCCTGGCCTTCGTGAAGCCGAGCGCGGCCAGGGCCATGCCCTGCTCGTTCTGCCCGCGCCAGGTGGGAAACCTGTCCTTCACAGCTTCCAGCGCTTCGGAAAGACAGGTGACGTTGCCATGTCCGAAGATCGCGAACACCCCCGGAAACAGCGGCAGCTCCTCGCCCCCGATCGATGTCCGCTGTGCCATCAAGTAGCGCACCAGCGCCTGCGCCATGGTCAACCGGACGGTTTTCATGGGACCCCTCTTCTCGCTGGCGACCCGGTCGAATTCGGGTAGCGCCTCCCCCGACGGAGAGGCATCCTAGCGCCGGAGCCGGCGCTGGCAAAGCAGAAAGTGAAACATGCGTTCCATTTTGTGAAAGTGCTGAAACATCCGATCCACGGCGGGCCGCAGCCGGCAGGGGAAGCGAGGGGATGCACGCACATCGTCACCGTCCACCACCGGCCACCGATACCGGCCGCACCGATCGCCGGCTGGTCTGGGCGGTGGGAGTCAATCTGCTGCTGACGGTGGCCCAGGTCGCCGGCGGCATGATGGCCGGCAGTCTCGCCCTGATCGCCGATGCCATACACAATCTCAGCGATGCCCTGTCGCTGGCCATCGCGCTGTTGGCCCGCCGCATCGCCCGGCGCCCGGCCCATGCCGGCATGACCTTCGGCTACCGGCGGGCCGAGATCATCGCCGCCCTGATCAATCTCACCACCCTCATCGTGATCGGCCTCTATCTGGTGTCCGAAGGCGTCGCCCGGCTGTTCGCCCCGATCCCGGTGGATGGCTGGCTGGTGGTGGCGATCGCCGGCGTGGCGCTGGTCATCGATCTGGCGACGGTGGCCCTGACCTTCCGTCCGGCCCGCGGCAGCATGAACATCCGCGCCGCCTTCCTCCACAACCTGGCCGACGCGCTGGGCTCGGTGGCGGTGATCGTCGCCGGTGCGGCGATCCTCCTCTATGGCTGGACCATCGTCGATCCGCTGGTGACCCTGGCGATCGCCGGCTATGTGCTGTGGCACGCGTTCCGCGAGATCGGACCGGCCATCCGCATCCTCATGGAGGCGGTGCCGCCCGGCCTCGGCATCGCCGAGATCTCCGAGGCGCTCACGGAAATCGCGGAGGTGGTGGAGGTGCACCATCTCCATGTCTGGTCGTTCGACGAGCATGAGTACGCGCTCGAAGCCCATATCGTCATCGACGAGGCCGATGTCGGCCGCATCAAGGCGGTCAAGGCGGCTGCCAAGCGCCTGCTCGCCGAACGCTTTTCGATCCGTCACACCAGTCTCGAGATCGAGTTCGCCGACGAATCCTGTCCGGAGCACGAAAAGCGGCTGGTGGCACCCCACTGAGCCGCGCTAAGAGGCGCCATTCCGTGGCGCCAGGGAGATACGAGAAATGGTCCGCTTCGCCCTGTTCGGTGCCGGCCGCATCGGCCGCATGCACGCCGACAACATCGCCGCCCATCCCCATGCCCGGCTGGTCGCCGTCTACGACGTCCTGCGTCCCTCCGCCGAGGCGGTGGCCGGGAAACACGGTGCGCGGATCGCCGCCGGCGCCGAGGAGATCCTCGGGGACGCGGATGTCGATGCGGTGCTGATCGCCTCCTCCACCGACACCCATGTCGATCTGATCACCCGCGCCGCCAGGGCCGGAAAGGCGGTGCTCTGCGAAAAGCCGATCGATCTCGACCGCGAACGGGTCGATGCCTGCTGGGAGGAGATCGCCCCCCTGGAGCCCTTCGTCCAGATCGGCTTCAACCGCCGCTTCGACCCCTCCTTCGCCCGCCTGCGCCAGAGCCTGCGCGAAGGCGAACTCGGGGGGCTGCGCCAGCTCCTGATCACCAGCCGCGATCCCGACGTCCCCTCGCGC
>JALSRW010000412.1 GCA_026984595.1 Alphaproteobacteria bacterium | reverse complement strand
GCTCCTGTTCGCCACCCGCCGCGAGGACGAGACGGTGGGCCGCTTCTATCAGGGGGTGCGCGAGCGGGTCACCGAGATCTCCACCCGTCTGCTGTTCGTCACCCTCGAGCTCAACCGCATCGAGGATGACCTGCTCGAGGCGCGCCTCGCCGAATCCGTCGCGCTCGCCCGCTACCGGCCCTGGCTGCGCACCGTGCGCGCCTTCCGCCCGCATCAGCTCGCCGACGAGGTGGAGCGGGTGCTGCACGAAAAATCCCTGACCTCCCGCGGCGCCTGGGTGCGGCTCTTCGACGAGACCATGGCCGCCCTGCGCTTTCCCTTCCGCGGCCGCGAGCACACCAGCACCGAGATCTTCGATCTGCTGCAGGACAAGGACCGCGACACCCGCCGCGAGGCGGCGGCGACCATCAGCCGGGTGCTGGCGGAGCACCTCAAGCTCTTTTCGCGGGTCACCAACACCCTGGCCAAGGACAAGCAGCTCGAGGACGGCTGGCGCCGCTTTCCGCGGCCGATCTCCTCGCGCAACCTCGCCAACCAGGTCGAGGACGAGGTGGTCGATGCGCTGATCGCGGCGGTGCACGACGCCTATCCCCGCATCTCCCACCGCTACTACGCCCTCAAGGCGCGCTGGATGGGCCTCGAACGGCTCGAATACTGGGACCGCAACGCGCCGCTGCCCGAGGATCCCGATATCCGGCGTCCCTGGGAGGAGGCGCGGACCATCGTGCTCGATGCCTATCGCCGCTTCTCGCCCGATCTCGCGGCCATCGTCGAGCAGTTCTTCCGCCGGCGCTGGATCGACGCCGCACCGCGTCCGGGCAAGGACAGCGGCGCCTTCTGCCATCCCACCGTACCCGGCGTCCATCCCTATGTCCTGATGAACTATCAGGGGCGCAACCGGGACGTCATGACCCTCGCCCACGAACTCGGCCACGGCGTCCATCAGATGCTGGCGGCCAGGCAGGGGTATCTGATGGCCGGCACGCCGCTCACCCTGGCCGAGACCGCCTCGGTGTTCGGCGAGCAGCTCACCTTCGAGGCACTCCTCGCGGCCGAACGCGATCCGGTGCGGCGGCGGGTGCTGCTGGCGTCCAAGATCGAGGACATGATCAACACGGTGGTGCGCCAGATCGCCTTCTGCGAGTTCGAGATCGCCCTCCATGATCGCCGCCGGAGGGGCGAGCTCACCGCCGAGGAGATCGGCGCGCTCTGGATGGAGGTGCAGACCACCAGCCTCGGTCCGGCGTTCGATCTCCGGGAGGAGTACAGCGCCTGGTGGAGCTACGTGCCCCATTTCATCCACGTCCCCTTCTACGTCTATGCCTATGCCTTCGGCGAATGCCTGGTGCACGCGCTCTATGCGGTCTACGAGCAGAACCCCGAGGGCTTCGCCGAGAAATACCGCAAGCTGCTCGAGGCCGGCGGTACCCTGCGCCATCGGGAGCTGCTCGCCCCCTTCGGTCTCGATGCCGGCGATCCCGGCTTCTGGCAGAAGGGGCTCGGGGTGATCGAGGGCTATATCGACCAACTCGAGGCGGCGCTCGGGGAGGCGGTGTGAGCGGGGACTCCTCCCGGATGCCGGCGACCCGCAGCGAGAACCGGCTTTCGGTACGGATGCGCCGCTACGCCCAGGTATCCGGGGTGGTGGCCGGGCAGGCGGCGCGCCTCGCCGGCAAGCGCCTGTTCGGCCAGGGCAGCGACAGCGCCGCCCATGCCACCGAGATCAAGACCGCGCTGGGCGGGCTCAAGGGGCCGCTCATGAAGGTGGCGCAGATGCTGGCCACCATCCCCGATGCGCTGCCCGCCGATTATGCGGTGGAGCTGGCCCAGCTCCAGAGCAACGCCCCGCCCATGGGCAAACCCTTCGTGCGCCGCCGCATGGCCGCCGAGCTGGGCACCGACTGGATGCGTCATTTCCGCGAGTTTCCGCTGGAGCCGGCGGCCGCCGCTTCCCTCGGTCAGGTCCACCGGGCGGTGCTCGCCGACGGGCGCACGGTCGCCTGCAAGCTCCAGTATCCGGACATCGAGAGCGCGGTGGAGGCCGATCTCGCCCAGCTCCGCCTCGTCTTCGCGATCTACAAGCGCTACGATTCGGCGATCGACACCGCCCGGATCTACGAAGAGATCTGCGCCCGGTTGCGGGAGGAGATC
>JALSRW010000411.1 GCA_026984595.1 Alphaproteobacteria bacterium | reverse complement strand
GCAGCACCACGCCGGCAGCGGCGGCGAGGTCGTGAAAGGCCGGCTGCGGCCGCGAGACCCAGTTGAACATCTGGATCGGCAGCACGGTGAAGGGCGACCACAGCCACTCCAAGCTGAGGTACGGAAAGCTGTCGGTGATCGGCGGCGGCGGCAGGAAGGCGATGAAGGTGAGCGCGCCGATGGTGATCAGCGGCGCGGTCTCGCCGATGGCGCGCGAGAGACCGATGATGATGCCGGTGAGAATCCCGGGGCGTGCGGCCGGCAGAAGGAACCCCGCGACCATCTGCCAGCGGTCGGCACCGAGCGCATAGGCCGCCTCGCGCAGCTCCCGGGGCAGCGCGCGCAGGGCCTCACGGGTGGCAACGACGATGATCGGCAGGATCAGCAGCGCCAGGGTGAGGCCGGCGGTGAAGATCGATTCGCCGAAATCGAAGCCGTAGACGAACAGGCCGAGCGCCAGGAGGCCGTAGATGATCGACGGCACCCCGGCGAGATTGGTGATGTTGATTTCGATGACGTCCGTGAACCAGTTGCGCCGGGCATATTCCTCGAGATAGATGCCGGCGCCCACGCCCAGCGGAATGGCCACCGCCGCCACCACCAGCATCACCAGGCTCGTGCCTACCCAGGCGGAGAGGATGCCGGCGCGCGAGGGCCGGCGCGAGGGGTAGTTCATGAAGAAATCCCAGTCCAGGTGCGGCGCCCCGCGAAGAATCAGATCGAGGATCAGGCCGAACAGCACCAGGCTCGCCACGAACAGCACCATCAGCGCGACGCCCGCGAACAGAAGATCACGGCGCCGGGCGGCGCGGATGCGGCGGAGCGGATCGACGGCGTGCTGCATCTCAGTAGACCTCGCGGAAGCGACGCCGCAGCCAGAAGCCGAGGAGGTTGAACAGCAGGGTCATGACGAAGAGGGTGAGACCGGCGGCGAAGATCGAACGGTAGGCGATGGAGCCGTGCGGTGCGTCGCCGAGGCTCACCTGCACGATGTAGGCGGTGATGGTCGCCGCGCCCTCGAGCGGGTTGAAGGTGAGCTTCGGGTTCTGGCCGGCGGCGAGGGCCACCACCATGGTCTCACCCACCGCCCGCGCCATGCCGAGCAGATAGGCGGCGGTGATCCCCGAGAAGGCCCCCGGGATCACCACCCGGACGGCGGTCTGCAGGCGGGTGAAGCCCAGCGCATAGGCCCCCTCGCGCAGCGAATCCGGCACCGCCCGCATGGCGTCCTCCGAGAGCGAGACCACGTAGGGCAGGATCATGATGCCCATCACCAGACCGGCCGAGAGCATGTTGAAGCCGGGCAGGTCCGGGATCACCAGCCGCAGGAGCGGCGTGACCACGAGCAGGGCGAAATAGCCGTAGACCACCGTCGGCACGCCGGCGAGCAGCTCGAGCACCGGCTTGACCAGTTCGCGCACGCGCCGGTCGGCGAACTCGCTGAGATGGATGGCGACCATCGTGCCGGCCGGGATCGCCACCGCCAGCGCGATCGCCGAGGTGGTCACGGTACCGGCCACCAGCGGCAGGATGCCGTAGCGCGGACGGGCGAACAGCGGCGTCCACTGGGTGTCGGTGAGGAAGGTCCAGAGCCCGACCTCGGCGAAGAACGGCCAGGCCTCCACCACCAGCGTGTAGACGATCCCGAAGGTCACGAGGATCGACACCGAGCCGGCGGCGAACAGCAGGCCGTGCATCACCGCCGCCCGCATCGCCCGCCGATGCAGGAAGGCCGGCGAGGGCGCGAAGCGCCCGCCGACCGTGCGTTGCCCGGATGTCACGCGTGCCATGGATCCCTCGCCTCGCCCGGGGCGTGGCGACCGGCGACGGCGATACGCCCGGCCGCCCACCACCCGCCCGTCAGTCGCGGGTTTCCAGCCTGAGCAGCTCCTCGATGGAGACGCCCACCTGCGAGCCGCCGTGGAAGACGGTGCCGGTGCGCCGCGCCTCGACCTTCTCGCGCGCGAGCCCATAGGCCTTCTCGGGCAGCGGCACATAGCCCACCTCCTGCACCAGCTCGACGATCAGCTCGGGGTCGAGGTACATGTCGACGAAGGCGCGCACCGCCTCCTTCGAATCGAGCCGTTCGGGATTGATGTAGAGGAAGAGCGGCCGGGCGAGCGGGACGTAGCGGCCACTCCGGGCATTCTCGAT
>JALSRW010000410.1 GCA_026984595.1 Alphaproteobacteria bacterium | reverse complement strand
CCAATACCGCCGGATGCCGGCGGAGGCTCTGGGAGGCACCGGTCGAACGCACCGGCACCGGCGCGCTCTGCGGCGGGGTCGGAACGGTGAGGTGAAAGGGACGGGCGCCGAGACGCAGCAGTGCCAGTTCGGCCAGATGGAGGTTGAGGGCGCGCGACTGGGTCTCCGACAGGATCGCCACCGGCTCCCCGGCTTCGGCCTTGCACAGTGCGAAGACCCGCTCGAAGGCGTCGATCCACTTGGCTTCGATGCGATCGGCGAACATCCTCTGGGCTCCTCCCCCGGCACGGCCTTCTTTCCCTTAGCACGACGAGGATCTATGAAAAAGAATAAGTTTACGCTTCAAGGACCCCGCCAACGGGAGACCCGCGCATGCCTTTCGTGGACGACTATCTGCCCTATCTGCTGGCGCGGGCGAGCCATCTCGTCTCCAGCGGCTTCCATGCCGAGCTGCGGCGGCGCGGCGTCCCGGTCGGGGTCTGGCGGGTGCTGGCCACCCTCTGTGACCGAGAGGCGCTGACTGTCGGGGAACTCGCGGAACGGGTGCTGATGAAGCAGCCGACCCTCACCAAGCTGGTCGATCGCATGGTAGCCGAAGGGCTGGTGGAGCGCCGCGAGGTGCCCGGTGACCGACGCAAGGTGGAGGTGCGGATCACCGCCGAAGGCCGGCATCGGGTGGCACCCTTGTTGGCAGCGGCAAGGGAGCATGAACGCGCGATCCTGGCCGTCTGTACCGGTGCGGGGGGGCGTGTGCTCAAAGAGACGCTGGCGACGCTCCTCCGGGCGCTCGCCGGCGGCGGCTCAACGGGCGAGATGGAGAAGGACCACGCCGAGGGTGACGATGCCGGCGGAGACCAGGCGGATGCGGCCGAAGGGCTCGCCCAGTAGCCGGATCCCCATCCAGGCGGCGAGCACCACGCTGCTTTCCCGCACCGCCGAGACATAGGCCATCGGCGCCAGGCTCATCGCCCAGATGACCAGCGCGTAGGCCAGGGTCGACATGGCACCGCCGCCGAACGCCGGGAGCAGCGGCCGCCAGCCGCCGAGCTGCAGCGCATCGCGCCGCCACCAAAGCACGAACAGCCCGAAGGGCAGGGCTTCCAGCAGGAACAGCCAGGTGATGTAGTGCCAGGCGGTCTGCGAGGCGCGGGCTCCGAGCCCGTCGCTCAGGGTGTAGACGGCGATGGCGCAGCCGGCCACGAAGGCGCTCTGGATGGCCCGCCGGTCCCGGCGCCAGCGGCTGCCGGCCAGTGCCAGGGACATGATCCCGCCGGCCACCAGGGCGATCGCCAGCATGCCGCCGAGGCCCAGCCGTTCGCCGGCCGCGAGGGCACCGCCGAGGGCCACGAGCGGCGGGGCGAGACCGCGGGCGATGGGATAGACCTGGCTCAGATCGCCGGTCTGGTAGCCGCGGGCGAGCGTCGCGTAATAGACGGTATGGGCGAGGATGGAGCTCACCAGCCAGGGGCGGGCCGCGGCCGGCGGCGGAGCCAGAAACAGCGCCGGGCCGGCGGCCAGCAGGCTGCCGGTGAGCATGATGACGCCGATGCGCAGATAGGGATCTCCGCCCTGCTTGACCAGCGTGTTCCAGCCGGCATGGAGAAAGGCCGCCGCCAGCACCACGGCGAAGACGAACGGGCTCACGGCCGCTCCCGGGCCTTTCGCCAGGCTTCGAACTGTCGCCGGCTTTCCTCGCTGGCCGGATACAGGCCGGGCAGGGCACGGCCGCCGCGCACCTGCTGGCCGACCCATTCCTCGTAGAGGGTCATCTCCGCCGCCTCCTCGGCGATCTCCTCGGCGAGATGGCGGGGAAGCACCACCACCCCTTCGCCATCGCCGACGATCACGTCACCCGGATAGACCGCCACCCCGCCGCAGCCGATCGGCTGCTGGACATCGGCGGCATGATGGAGGATCGGGCCGGTCGGTGCGGAAGGCCGCTGGTGATAGGCCGGAAAGGGCAGGCGCGCGATCTCCGGAGTATCCCGAAAGCCGCCGTCGGTGACGATCCCCGCCACCCCGCGGACCATGAGCCGGGTCAGCAGGATGTCGCCGGCGGAAGCGGCGCGTGCATCACCGCGGCTGTCGATGACCAGCACCCGGCCGGGCGGGCAATGCTCGACGGCGAAGCGCTGGGGATGGTCGGGATCGCGATAGGCGTCGAGAACGTCGATATCCTCGCGCGCCGGGATGAAACGCAGGGTGTAAGCCTCGCCGACCATCGGCCCGGCTGCGGGATTGACGGGATGGACGTTCTGCAGGAAGCAGTTCCGGAATCCCCGCTTGAAGAGACAGGTGGTCAATGTGGCGGTGCTCACCCCCTCGAGGGTTTCGCGGCAGGCCTCCCCGAGCATCCTTCGACCCTCCCCGATCGGATTTCGCCCCTGATGTACGGTTCCCCGACGTGCGGCTCTAGCACGAAACCGACCCCCGCGGCAGTCCCGATACGGCCGGCCGAACCCGGCGAGATCCCTGCCGTCGACGCGAGTTGCGTCCGCGAGACGGAGCCGGGGCGACGGCCCGGGGCGCGCATCGCCGATCGTCCTCGTATGGGCAGGCTCGGGAAAGTCGGCTACAAGTTCGACCGTCGGTCCGATGTGGTCCTGATGGAGCGGCATCTCGGCGGCGACGGGCCGTCGCCGGGCGCGCCCGCCATGCGGGAGAGGGAATGAACGAGACTGCGACATCGGCTCCGGGACCGTTCGCCGAGCTCGCGGAACTGGGCGAGCGCAGCCGGCGCCTGTTCGAGAAGCTGGCCGTGGCACCGCCGGCCACGGAGGATCTGCGGATCCCCGATCCCGAAGATATCGCCCGCACCTTCGGGGACGCGACGCAGCGGCTGGCTGCCGATCCCGAACGGGTGCTGCGCCAGCAGGGGCTGTGGTATCTGGAGATGGCCGATCTGTGGCGCTACCTGGGCGCCCGTGCCGCCGGCGAGGAGCCCGCGCCGGTGGTCCCGGTCGGCCGCGGCGACCGGCGGTTCGCCGATCCCGCCTGGCAGCAGCTCCCGCCCTTCGATTTCGTCCGCCAGGCCTATCTCCTCACCGCCCGGCGGATGCGCGCCCTCTATGCCGATCTCCCCGGCCTCGACCGGGCCGCCCAGCGCAAGCTCGATTTCTATCTGCGGCTCTACATCAATGCCATCGCCCCCAGCAACTTCCTGACCACCAACCCGGTGGCGCTGCGGCAGGCGGCGGAGAGCGAGGGACACAGCCTGTTGCGCGGGCTCGGGCATCTCCTCGAGGATCTGGAGCAGGGCGGCGGCCGGCTGCGCATCCGCACCACCCGGGAAGACCTCTTCACCCTCGGCGTCGATCTGGCGACCACCCCCGGCAAGGTGATCTACCAGAACGAGCTCATGCAGCTCATCCAGTATGCCCCGGCCACCGAGCAGGTGCATCGCCGGCCGCTGCTGATCGTTCCGCCCTGGATCAACAAATACTACGTTCTCGATCTCCGACCCAAAAACAGCTTCGTCCGCTGGGTGGTCGAGCAGGGCTTCACCGTGTTTCTCATTTCCTGGGTCAATCCCGGACCCGAGCTGGCCCACAAGAGCTTCGAGGATTACCTCACCGAAGGGCCGCTCGCCGCCCTCGATGCGGTGCGCGAACAGGTGGGGGCACGGGCCGGCTGCAACATTCTCGGATACTGCATCGGCGGCACCCTGGTGGCCTGCCTGCTGGCCTGGATGGCGGCCCGCGGCCAGCGTCGCATCGGTGCCGCCACCTTCCTCACCACCATGACCGACTTCGCCGAGCCCGGCGATCTCGGGGTATTCATCGACGAGCCCCAGCTCGAGCGGCTGGAGCGGCACATGGCGCAATGCGGCTGTCTGGATGCCGGCTACATGCAGACGGTGTTCAGCCTGCTGCGGGACAACGACCTGATCTGGAACTTCGTCGTCAACAACTATCTGCTCGGTCGCCGCCCGCCGCCCTTCGACATCCTGTACTGGAACGCCGACGGCACCCGCATGCCCTGCATGATGCACCGCTTCTATCTGCGCGCGTTCTACCTGGAGAACCGGCTGGTCGAGCCGGGCGGCATCACGCTTCTGGGCGAGCCCGTCGATCTCGGACGGATCACCGTCCCGAGCTACTTCCTGTCGACCCGCGAGGACCATATCGCTCCCTGGCAGAGCACCTATCGCGGAGCGCGTCGGTTCGGCGGCCCGCGGCGCTTCGTCCTCGGCGGATCCGGCCATATCGCCGGGGTCGTCAATCCCCCGGCCGCCGGCAAATACGGCTACTGGACCCATGGCCGACCGCCGCCCGAGCCCGAGGCCTTCCTGGCCCGCGCCCGTCGTCACGAAGGTTCCTGGTGGCCCGACTGGGCGGCCTGGCTGCGCCGCCGCAGCGGTTCGTTGGTACCCGCCCGCGATCCCGACAGCGGATCCCTGCCGCCGCTCGAGGACGCGCCCGGCAGCTATGTCCGTCGGCGCTAGGAGATATTCCCGCAACCATAACCACGTATGAAATGTTGCGTGTTTGTCACAGTCCTGCGATCCCGCGGGCGGAAACGGGAATAATGCGAGATCGGCGGCGTCGTTCTAACGCACACGTCAGCCGGAACCGGGAGGGTTCGCTCGTGACTGCAGGTCGCAATTGGTTCGGGGATTTCGAGGTGCGGCCGCGAGAGGAGAGTTCCGGAGCCGGCAGACGGGTGCTCGTTTACCGCCCAACTGCCTGGCTCCGCCGGTCGAACCGGCGGAGCATTTTTTGGGCAGGAGCGACGGAAGGAGTGCGATCCCTTGGCTGACCGCTCGAAGTCGACCGCCCGGATCGGTCGGGAAGAGGCCGGAGACGGTCCCCTACCGCGGGACGGGCAGAAACGCCGCGGACGCGACGCGGTCGGCGAGGATCTCGTACAGCATGTGACGGCCCTGCGGCGGTATGCCCTGTTGTTGATCGGCGATCCCGCGGAGGCCGATGATCTGGTTCAGGAAGCGCTGACCCGGGTGCTGGTCCACACTCGGGCCTGGAAGCCCGTGCGCGATCTGCGCGCATACCTTTTTACGACATTGCACAATGTCTTCGTGGACGGGCACCGGCGCCGCCGTATGCTGCGCGACGACATTCCGGTGGATTCCCTGGCCGGGCGGCTGGCGACGCCCCCTTCGCAGATGGACCGACTGGAACTGCGCGATCTCGCCAAGGCCCTCGGCAAACTGCCGACGGAGCAGCGTCAGGTGGTGCTGCTGATCGGCCTCGAGGGCATGAGCTACCGGGACGCCGCGCGAGTGCTCGGCGTGCCGATCGGAACCGTGATGTCACGTCTCTCGCGTGGGCGAGAGGCGCTGCGGCATCTCACCCATCGGGGCGCGGCTCTCAAGCTGCGTGTGGTGAAATGATCTGGTCTCTGTTCCATCGCAACAAGCCGGTCGGCGAAGCCGATCTCCAGGCCTGGGCCGACGGCCGGCTGCCGCCCGCGCGTCGACACATGCTCGATGCGCATTTCGCTTTCCATCCCGAGGATGCGGTGCGGGCCCGGACCTACCGGGAACAGCGCGAGCTGCTCGGCAGGTTGGCCGACAGCCTGGTGTTCGAGGATGCCGAAGATTTCCGACCCGAGCTCCTCGAGGCTCTGGCGGCGCGTCTCGAGCGCGGTCGGCGGGTGCGACGCGCGGCCATGGCCGCTGCCGTTGCCGGGATTCTGGCGGTGAGCGGGGCGACCGCCTGGTACGGCATCCCCGATCGCAGCGGTGCTCCCCCCATCACCCAGGCGGCGGTGCCCGACCTGCTGTTCGATCCCTCCAGCTTCGCCACGACCGAGGAGGTGGCGGCGGAAGAAGATTCGATCGGCTGGCTGGGCAAGCATCTGGCCGGACGATCGCTGCGCCGGCCCGATCTCGAGACGCTCGGTCTGAAATTCGTCCGCGGCTCGGTCCTGCGCAATCTGCAGACGCCGGCCATCCGCCTCATCTACGAAGACGAGCGGGGCAGCAAACTCTACATCTTCGTCGGTGTGGTGCGGGGCGAGGAAGAACAGGCCTTCGGCATCGTTCCCGAGGGCTATATCTCGCTGCAGTGGCGCAACGGTCCGGTCGTCTTCGCCCTGATCGCGCCCTCCGACAGCCCACAGCTCGTCTATGCCATGCAGCTCGTGAGCGACAGCGTCGAGAAAGAGGAGGGTGGGCAGTCGCTGGAGGCCGCGGCGGCGGCGCCGAGCGAAAAGGCGCCGCAGGCGAGTGCCGCCGAGAAGGTGGCGACGCCGCCGGTGGGCGATCCGGGGACCGTGCCGGCCGCCAGCGAGAGCGAGCCGGCGGTGGTTCCGGCGGGCGGCGAGCAATCGGCGACCAAGCCCCTCTGAGGCCCGGTTTCAGCCCGTCCGGAGCGGGTCGAGCAGGGCGCGGGCGGCACGTTCGATGAGCATCACGTCATAGGCCAGCAGGAGGAAACGGTAGCCGCGTTCGACCAGTGCTTGTGCGCCCCCGGCATCGCGGGCGAGGCCGCCGAGATGGACCGGGGAATCGCGGATCACCCGCTCCGCCGTGGCCACCGCCTCGAGAAAGGCCGGCTCCTCGAAACGCCCCGGAATGCCGAGACTCACCGAAAGGTCGAAAGGGGCGATCAGGGCCACGTCGAGCCCTTCGGTGGCGACGATGGCCTCGATGTTGGCGATCGCTTCGACATGCTCGATCAGAGCGATGCGCATGACCGCGGCATCGGCGTCGCGGGTGTAGGTGGGCGCGTCCGTGCTCCAGCGCGAGGGGGCGTAAAATGGACCCCAGCCGCGCTCGCCGAGCGGTGGGTAGCGACAGGCGGCGACCGCCGCCTCCGCCTCCTCGGCGCTGCGGATCATCGGAAAGACGATCCCGAGCGCCCCGGCATCGAGTGCCGGCTTGACCAGCCAGTCCACGTTCCAGGCCACCCGCACCAGCGGCACGCAGTCGGAAACCGCGGTCGCCGCGATCATCGCCTGGGCGGATTCGATGCCGATCGGCCCGTGTTCCATGTCGATCATCAGCCAGTCGAAGCCGCAGCCCGCGAAGAGCTGGGCGAGCTGGGGGCTGGGCATGGTGGCGAGGGTGCCGAACACCGCTCTTCCTTCTGCCAGCTTTTGCCGCAACGGGTTGACCAGGGTCATCTGCGCCTCCCTTCTGGGACGCAGATAGTCCGACTTCCCGCGCACGCTCGCAAGGGGAGAAGGCCGTCCGCAGCCAGACGGGAGATCCGGCCATGCGCCTCGGCGATTTTACCACCCTGACCTTCGATTGCTACGGCACCCTGATCGACTGGGAGACCGGCATCCACGAAGCGCTGCGCCCCTGGCTCGCCCGCCACGGTGCCGATATCGGACGGGAGGCGCTGCTGGCCGCCTTCGCCCGCCAGGAATCGGCGCAGCAGGCGGAAACCCCGTCGATGCTCTATCCCGAGCTGCTGGGCCGGGTGCTGATGCGCATGGGTGAGGAGTTCGGCCTGCCGGTGACGGCCTCCGAGGCCGAAGCCTTCGGGCGGTCGGTGGGCGACTGGCCGGCCTTTGCCGACAGCGCCGAGGCGCTGGCCTATCTGAGACACCACTACCGGCTGGTGGTGCTCTCCAATGTCGACCGCGCCGGCATCGCCCGTTCCGCCGCCAAGCTCGGCGACCCCTTCGATGCCGTCTACACCGCCGAGGAAATCGGCTCCTACAAGCCGGATCCGCGCAATTTCGCCTTCTTGCTGGAACGCCTCTCGGAACAGGGCTGCCGTCGCGAGGAGATCCTGCACACCGCCCAGAGCCTGTTCCACGATCATGTTCCGGCCAGGGCGGCGGGGCTCGCCACCTGCTGGATCGATCGCCATGCCGGGCGAGCGGGCGGCGCCACCCCGCCGGTCGCCACCCCGGTCGAGACCGATTTCCGCTTCGTCAGCCTCGCCGCCATGGTCGAGGCCCATCGCGCCGAGCAACAGGGCTAATGGTCGTCGCGGAAGCGTGCATCCACCGGCACCTGCAGGGCGGTGGCAAGACGGTTGGTCTCGGCGGCCATGCCGACGATCGCCAGCAGCTCGCCGTACATTTCCTCGTTCATGCCCCGGGCGCGGGCCGAAGCGGTGTGACTGGCGATGCAGTATTCGCAGCCGTGGGCGATGCTCACCGCCAGATAGAGCAGTTCCTTGGTCAGCGGATCGAGGGCGCCGGGGGCCATCACCTGCTTGAGGCTTTCCCAGGTACGGCGCAGGGTGGGCGGATGGACCGCAAGCGCCTTCCAAAAGTTGTTGACGTCGGGAACCCCGCGGCTGGCTTTGATATCATCGTAGACCGCCCGGACCTCGGCACTCGCATCCTCGTATTCGATCAGTCTGGCCACGGCGCGTTTTCCTCCCCTGATTTCCCTCGCATTGCCGCTTCGCTGCGGTTTCGTCCCTACAGCAGATCGCGCAGCATGGCCACCAGCGGTCGGTCGGCGGGAGGCATCGCCAGCCGTGTCATCTCCCCGGGCCGCAGCCACCTGAGTTCCTGCCCCTCGCGCGGTCGCGGCAGGCCCCGCCAGATGCGGCAGACATAGAGCGGCATCAGCAAGTGGAACGATTCATAGGCATGCGAGGCGAAGGTGAAGGGGGCGAGGCAGCTCTCCTCGGTGTCGATCCCGAGCTCCTCGCGCAGTTCGCGCACCAGACAGGCCTCGGGGGTCTCGCCGGGCTCCAGCTTGCCGCCCGGGAACTCCCACAGACCGGCCATGCAGCGGCCCTCGGGCCTACGCGCCAGCAGCACCCGGCCGTCGGCATCGACCAGCGCGCAGGCGACCACCAGCACCAGTTCAGGAGCGGTAGCTGGCATTGATGTCGATGTAGCCATGGGTGAGATCGCAGGTCCAGACCGTGGCCACCCCCGGCCCCTCGCCCACGGTCACCGCGATCTCCACTTCGCGGCCGCGCAGATGTGCGGCCACCGGCGCCTCGTCGAGATCGGGCACCGCCCGGCCGTCGCGGGCCACCACATGACCGCCGAAGGCGATCGACAGCCGCGCCGGATCGATCGGTTCGCCGGCCTTGCCCACGGCCATGACGATGCGGCCCCAGTTGGCGTCCTCGCCGGCGATCGCCGTCTTGACCAGCGGCGAATTGGCGATGGCGAGGCCGATGCGGCGCGCCGAGCGCTCCTCGACCGCCCCGGCGACGCGGATGGTGACGAATTTCCGGGCCCCTTCACCGTCGCGTACGATCTGGCAGGCGAGATCGCGCATCACCGCCTCCAGCGCCGTGCGGAAGGCTGCCAGCATCGGGTCCTCCGGTCCCGACGGCAGGCCGTGCTGCGCCCGCCCGGTGGCGAACAGCAGTACGGTGTCCGAGGTGGAGGTGTCGCCATCGACGGTGATGGCATTGAAGGAGCGGTCGACCGCCGGCTCCAGCAGGCCCTGCAGCAGCGGCGGAGGCAGGCGCGCATCGGTCACCAGGAAGGCCAGCATGGTGGCCATGTCGGGGGCGATCATGCCCGAACCCTTGGCCACTCCGGCAATGGTCACCGGCACCCCGCCGATTTCGGTGCGCGCCGACGCTCCCTTGGCAAAGGTGTCGGTGGTCAGGATCGCCTGCGCCACCCCGGCCAGAGCCTCCTCGCGCAAATTTGCCGCCAGCTCGCGGATGCGCCCGGTGATCTTCTCCACCGGCAGCCGCTCGCCGATCACCCCGGTGGAGGCGACGAACACTTCCTGCGGGAGACAGTCGAGGGCCGCCGCCACCGCCTCCGCCTCGGCGGCCACCGCCGCATCGCCCTCGCGGCCGCGAAAGACGTTGGCATTGCCGGCATTGACGATCAGTGCCCGGGCGCGACCGGCGGGCAGGATGCGACGGCACCACAGCACCGGATGGCCGGCGGTTTTCGAGCGGGTGAAGACCCCGGCGACGGCGGTACCCGGTTCGAAGGCCATCAGCGCCAGGTCCGGCCGGCCACGGTAGCGGATCTCCGCCGCCACCGTGGCGAACCGGGCCCCCGCCACCGGCGGCAGGGGCGGGAAACGGTCGGGTGCGAGCGGTGAACGCGATCCACTGCGCATGACCGTGTTCCCCGTCTAGTTCCGGGTCGGCTCTTCGGTCGGGGCCGCAGGCGGGAAATCCTCCTTGAGCACGATCTCGGCCTTGGCGCGGGCCTTCTCGAGATAGCTGGTGATCGCTTCGCGGGCGACCTGCTCGCGCACCTGGTTCTCGACTTCCTGGAAGCT
>JALSRW010000409.1 GCA_026984595.1 Alphaproteobacteria bacterium | reverse complement strand
CTTGAGCTCGATCAGCTTGATATCGAACTGGTCGGCATGGGTGCTGTTGCGGCGCATCGAATGTGCCGAGACCAGCGCACCGATATACTGCTTGTGATTGGTGTGGATGAAGACCGTGGGCTTCATGGGCATCTTCCTCTCGAGCGTGACAGCCATCCCGTGACCTGCCACCACCGGTTCGCTCTTAGCACAGAGCGGCCGCCGGTCTCAACGGCAGCGAGGTTTCGGGGCCAGCGAGGGTTCAGGGCGCCGTCGCGGCACGGGCCGCGGCAGGGGTGTCTTCGACGGTGCGATAGCCGAACATCGGATCGAGATGTTCGGCGACATAGGCATCGATGGCCGCCACCTGGGCGTCGTCGAAATAGTCGCGCCAGCCCCCGACCTTGGCCCGGCGCACCTTGTAGGAGTTGGGATTCGACTTGTCCTTGGGTCGCAGCCGCGAGCCGGCCGTCCAGAACACCCGCTTTTCCTCGAGCTTGCGCATGTTCTCGACGCTGGCGAAGGCCACGCAGTCGGCGAGCTCCCGTTCGGTCGGTCGTTCGCCCAGGAATGCGAGCACCCGCCCGAGTTCGGCCGCGGTATTCGCCTTGAGGTCCTCGTAACGGAGCAGCAGAAGCTCGGGGATGCGCGGTATCTCGCGCGCCCAGCCGTTGAGGAAGTCCACCACCTTGGGCAGGCCGGCGGGACTCATCACGAAGTCGAAGATTTCGACCTCCTCCATGGGATAGTCGTTCAGGGCCTTCTTGGCGGGCCGCATGCGGTATTTCCACTGGAAGAACTGCGACACCGCAACGTCGCGGGGATCGCGCGCCAGCAGCACCACCCGGCGGTCGTAGAAGTCGCGCTTGTCCCGGATGTGGCCGGTATAGTCCCGCAGATAGTTGTCATGGGTGAAGAAGATGCGGGGAATGGCGGGGTTGCGCCGGTGCATGTTGTCGAAGCCGATCATCATCGACGACCGGAGCCCGTAGCGGAGCTGATAGAAACGGGAGATCAGCACCCGCAGCCAGGTGCGCCCGCTCTTGCCGAAGGAGACGATCACGCAGTCGGCCAGCCGCAGCTTGCGGAACTCCTCCTTGCCCCGCATGCGCCGCTCCAGGGCCTTGCGCCTCTCCGCCGACAGCATGAAGGCGGCGCGCAGCACCAGTTCGCGTGAAATCCGCTTCCAGATCACATACCACATGGAATGTTCAGGGGCGCTCCCGTTGCCCGCCCGCCTATACCAGCCGCCGAGCGGTGTCACAACAGGCGCAGATAGTCCCGCCGGCAGCCGCGCTCACGCGACCAACCGCCGCACCCGCTCGGCGATCCGATCCACTTCCTCCTCGGCGATCCCGCGCGGCGGCCGGAACGGTGCACCGAAGGGCACTGCCAGCCCTTCGGCGTAGAGACGGGCGTGGAAGCCGCGCAGATCACGCGCGATGCCGACCAGCCCTCGCCTCTGCAGGGTTTCGCCGAGGCCGCCCAGACGGCCCCCGCCGGCGAGGATCCTGCCGAGATGATAGCGCAGCCGCACCAGCGGATCGGCGGAAAGGGGCAGATCATAGATGGCGAGCGGCCGTCCCAGCCGCGCCACCTCGACCATCATCGACACCGAATCCCCGGTCACCACGAAGCGGTCGGCACAGGCGAGCAGGCCGAAGTAGGGATTGTCACCGCCCTCCGGCCGCCAGCCGTAGAAGGCCGAGCCCGCGGGAAGGCGCGCCCGCAGCTCCTCCACCACCTCGGGCCGGGTGCGGCGGCTCGTGGTCAGATAGAGCGAGCCGCCCTCGCGAGCGAGCATCGCCTCCAGCCCGGCCAGAAGCCGCGCCGCGGCACGGCGGTCGAAGCGGAAGGGCTTGGTGGCGCCGCCCACCAGCACCGCGGTCAGCGGCCGGGGCATCGCCGCAAGCCGCTCCTGCCAGAGCACACGGGCGGCCGCCACCCGCTCGGGATCGGCCCGCATCAACGGCAGCGAGAGCGGAATCACATGCGGCGCCTCGGGCATCCGGAACTGTGGTGGCGCCACGATCAGATCGAAGGCATCCAGCCCCTTCTTGGGACGGCCGACGAGAACGATCTTCGGACGGCCCCCGGCCTGTTCCTTGATCCACAGCGCGACCATCGCGCAACGCCGGCCGATGGTCAGGATCAGATCCGGCCAGGGCGGCTCCAGGGGATCCGAACGCGCGCGGTCGATATGCTCGAGCGATACCTCGAAGCGGGGCTTTCCCAGCACGAACTCGGGCTTCATCAGAACGCGGCGCGTCTCGCAGGGCCAGCCCAGCGCCTCGGCCAGCACCCGTATCTGGGCATTGTCGCCGAGCTTGTCGCTGAGCACCAGCCACACGCGGGGCACCCGGCCCACGGCCATCGGAGGATCCGCTTCCGGCAAGGCATCGTACATGGTCGGGGCTATAGAACGCGCACAGCTCCTCGACCAGCCCGCCATCGGCCGCAGCGCACCCTTGCTGCCGTGGCGGCGGCGCGCCATCTTGCGAGCTGCATCGTCGAGCGGGACCAGCCGACCCATGCGTGGCAGTGAAATCCTCGATTCCCTCGATCTCCTGAAGGCCCTGGCCGAACATCCGGATCTGATCGCCCGCCCCGAGGGCGGGCGCGCTTTCGCCCTCACCTCGGAGTTCCAGCCGGCCGGCGACCAGCCGCAGGCGATCGCCGAACTCACCGAAGGGCTCCGCCGGGGCGAGCGCGATCAGGTGCTGCTCGGGGTCACCGGTTCCGGCAAGACCTTCACCATGGCCCGGGTGATCGCCAATCTCCAGCGCCCGACCCTGATCCTGGCTCCCAACAAGGTGCTGGCGGCCCAGCTCTACAGCGAGATGAAGGCCTTCTTCCCCGACAATGCGGTGGAGTATTTCGTCAGCTACTACGACTACTACCAGCCCGAGGCCTATGTCGCCCGCACCGACACCTACATCGAGAAGACGGCGAGCATCAACGAGCAGATCGACCGCATGCGCCATGCCGCCACCCGCGCGCTGTTCGAACGCGACGATGTGATCATCGTCGCCAGCGTCTCCTGCATCTACGGCATCGGTTCGCCCGAGGTCTATGCCCGCATGACCCTGTCGCTCAGGGTCGGCCAGCGCGTCGACCGCCAGCGCCTCCTCAAGGCCATGGTCGAGCTCCAGTACAGGCGCAACGATGTCGATTTCGGCCGCGGCATGTTCCGGGTGCGCGGCGATACGATCGAGGTGTTCCCGGCCCATCTCGAGGATCGCGCCTGGCGCATCTCGATGTTCGGCGACGAGGTCGAGCGGATCCTCGAGTTCGACCCGCTGACCGGGGCCAGGACCGGCGCCCTCGACCAGATCCGCCTCTACCCGTCGAGCCACTATGTGACGCCGCGTCCGACCCTCCAGCAGGCGATCGCCGGCATCCGCGCCGAACTCGAGGAACGGGTCGCCTGGTTCCGCGCCCGCGGCCAGAATCTCGAGGCCGAGCGGCTGGAACAGCGCACCCTGGCCGATCTGGAGATGATGGAGATCACCGGAAGTTGCCCGGGCATCGAGAACTATTCGCGCTATCTGACCGGCCGCGCACCGGGCGAGCCACCGCCCACCCTGTTCGAATACCTGCCCGAGAACGCCCTGCTGTTCGTCGACGAGAGCCATGTCACGGTGCCGCAACTGGGGGGCATGTACAGGGGCGACTACCGGCGCAAATCGACCCTCGCCGCCTTCGGCTTCCGGCTTCCCTCCTGCATCGACAACCGCCCCCTGAAGTTCGAGGAATGGGAGGCGATGCGGCCGCAGACGGTGTTCGTTTCGGCCACGCCCGGCCCGTGGGAGCTGGAGCGTACCGGTGGGGTGTTCGTCGAGCAGGTGATCCGCCCCACCGGACTGGTCGATCCCGAGGTGATCCTGCGCCCCGCCGAGCATCAGGTCGACGATCTGCTGGCCGAGTGCAGGGCCTGCGCCGAGCGCGGCCAGCGGGTGCTGGTCACCGTGCTGACCAAGCGGATGGCCGAGGATCTCGCCGAATACCTGCACGAGCAGGGTGTCAAGGTGCGCTACATGCATTCGGACATCGACACCCTCGAGCGTATCGAGATCATGCGTGATCTCAGGCTCGGCAAATTCGACGTGCTGGTCGGCATCAATCTGCTGCGCGAGGGGCTCGACATTCCCGAATGCGGGCTGGTGGCCATTCTCGATGCCGACAAGGAGGGTTATCTGCGCTCCGAGACCTCGCTGATCCAGACCATCGGCCGTGCCGCCCGCAACATCGAGGGTCGGGCCATCCTCTATGCCGACCGGACGACGCGCTCCCTGGAGGCGGCGATCCGCGAGACCAATCGCCGCCGCGAAAAGCAGATGCGCTGGAACGAGGTGCACGGCATCACGCCCCGGAGCATCCGGAAGAACATCGGCGACATCCTGCAGAACGTCTGCGAGCGGGATTACGTGACCCCCGAAATCGGCCCGCTCCATCTCACCGGCATGGAGCTGCAGGCCCGTATCGCCGAGCTCGAAAAGCAGATGCGCGAACATGCCGCCAATCTCGAATTCGAACAGGCGGCGGCCATCCGCGACGAGATCCGTCGCCTCGAAGCGGGTGCGCTGGGCCTGCCCGAGGGCGCCCCGGCCGGTGGCGGGCCGCTGCCCCAACAGCGCAACCTGCGGGCCGAGAAACGGCGCCTCGCACAAGCCGGGAAGGCGGCGCGCAGCCGGCGGCGCAAGGGTCCCTGAATGGCACCGCTGCTGGTCCGGCGCGGCATCGAGACGCTGCTGGTCCTGCTCGTCATGTCGTTTCTGATCTACGCCCTGATCGGCCTGATGCCGGGCGATCCCATCGACCTCATGCTGAGTGCCGATCCCCGCTTCACCACTGCCGATGCCGCCCGCCTCAAGGCCCTCTACGGGCTCGATCGGCCACTCCTCGAACGCTACTTCCTGTGGCTGGGGCGGGCGTTGACCGGCGATTTCGGCTATTCGCGCCTCTACGGCCAGCCGGTGTTCACCGTCATCTGGCCGCGCCTGCTGAACACCCTGCTCTTGATGGGCACGAGCTTCGCGCTGGCCCTCCTGATCGCCATTCCGGCCGGGATCGTCGCCGCCCTGCGCCCGCGCAGCTTCCTGGACACTCTGGTCAACATGCTGGCTTTCGCCGGTTTTTCGGTGCCCTCCTTCTGGCTGTCGCTGATGCTGATCGTGCTGTTCGCGGTGACCCTCGGCTGGCTGCCGGCCGGCGGCGTGGCCAGCGTCGGCGACGGCGGCCTCTGGGACCGTCTCACCTATCTGGTGCTGCCGGTCGCCGCCCTCACCCTGCTCACCGCCGGCACCTTCCTGCGCTTCGCCCGGGCGGCCCTGATCGAGGCCCTGCAGGAGGACCATATCCGCACCGCCCGGGCCAAGGGCTGCAGCACCGCCCGCATCGTCCTCGCCCATGCCCTGCCGAACGCCCTGATCCCCATCGTCACCGTGGTGGCGCTGCATTTCGGCTCGCTGCTCTCGGGGGCGCTGGTGGTGGAGACGGTGTTCTCCTATCTGGGGATGGGCAAGCTCATCTACGACGCCATCCTCGGCAACGACTACAATCTGGCGCTGGCGGCACTGCTGCTGGGCACCGCTCTCACCCTGCTCGCCAATCTCGCCGCCGATCTCGTCTATCTCGAGCTCGATCCGAGGATCCATGAGAGCCTCTGAAGTTCTGCCCGCGAACCGCGTGCCCGGGCTGATGCGCCGCTTTCGCCGACGGCCGGCGGCCCTGGTCAGCCTGGTCCTGCTGCTGCTCCTGGGTGCACTCTGTCTGGCCGCGCCCCTGGTCGCCCGGCTGCTCGGCACCGATGCCGAGACCATCGATCTCCTCGGCCGCTTCCAGCCACCCAGTCTCGCCCATCCGCTGGGCACCGACGAGCTCGGGCGCGATGTGCTGCTGCGCCTCCTCTATGGCGGGCGTATCTCGCTGCTGGTGGGGATCGGCGGTGCGCTGTTCGCCAGCGCCATCGGGGTGGGGATCGGCATCCTCTCGGGCTGGGTGGGCGGTCCGCTCGACCGCTTCCTGATGCGTGTGACCGATGCGGTCATCGCCCTGCCGCTCTTGCCTCTGCTGATCGTGCTGGCGGCCGTGGATCTGGCCAAGCTCGGCCTGCCGCTCGCGTTCGCCGGGGGAGCCACCGCCAGCGTGGTGCGGATCATGGTGATCGTCGCGCTCTTCGGCTGGACCACGGTGGCCCGTCTCGCCCGCGCCGCCACCCTCAGCGTCAAGAGCCGCGAATTCGTGCTGGCGGCCCGGGCGATGGGGGCGCCGCCGGCCCGCATCCTGCGCAGCCACATCCTGCCCAACGTCGCGGCACCGGTGGTGGTCGCCACCACCCTGTCGGTGGGCAACGTGATCCTCGCCGAATCGGTCCTCAGCTTTCTCGGCCTCGGCATCCAGCCGCCGCTGGCGAGCTGGGGCACCATGCTGACCAACGCCCAGGAACTGATCTTCGGTTCGCCGGCACTGGCGATCTGGCCGGGCTTGTCGATCTTCCTCACCGTGCTCACCTTCAACCTGATGGGCGACGGTCTCCAGGAGGCTCTCGACCCGCGCCAGAGCCGCCACATTTGACCGCAGTACCCGCCGGAAAGGGACACACGGCCATGGACTCCTGCCTCTGCTACGTCACCTGCGGCTCCCGCGAGGAGGCCGTCACCATCGGTCGCGAGATGGTGCAACGGCGCCTCGCCGCCTGCGCCAACATCATCGACGGGCTGACCTCGATCTATCGCTGGGAAGGGGACATCCACGAGGATCCGGAAACCCTGCTGCTGCTCAAGACCCGACGCGATCTCGCCGAGGCGCTGGTCGAGGCGGTGGTCGCCCTGCACGGTTACGACTGCCCCTGCGTGACGGTGCTGCCCATCGTCGATGGCAACCGGAACTATCTGGCCTGGATCGCGTCCGAAACCAACGGTTGATTTTTTCCGTCCCGTTGGTGACAATGGCTCCGACCGGGCAGACCGGAGGAGCCGGTTGGAGCACGATGCACGGCATTGCCGAGGAGATTGCGGCGAACGGCCGTTCCTGGGGCGGGCGCCTGCTCGATCTGGTGCTGCCGCCGCGCTGCCTGGCCTGCGGGGTGATCGTCGATCGTCAGGGCAATCTGTGCGGACACTGCTGGCAGGAGCTGCAGTTCATCACCCCACCCTTCTGCCGCCAGTGCGGCTATCCGCTGCCCCACAGCGCGGTGCTCGACCCGCTGTGTGCGGCCTGTGTCGCCGAGCCGCCCAGCTTCACACGGATGCGAGCGGCCCTGCGTTACGAGGCGGCGGGCCGCCGACTGATCCTGCGCTTCAAGCATGCCGAGCGCATCGAAGGCGTCGCCAGCTTCGCCGGCTGGATGGCGGAAGCCGCGGCCGACATCCTGGCCGAGACCGATATCGTGACGCCGGTGCCGCTGCATCGCTGGCGGCTCGTCAAGCGCGGGTACAACCAGTCGGCGCTGTTGGCCCGGGCCGTGGCCCGTCTCGCCGGACGATCCTGTGTGCCGGACCTTCTGGAGCGGCACCGGGCCACCGCTTCACAGCAGCGCCTGAGCGCCCGGGCGCGGCGCGAGAACGTCACCGCCGCCGCCTTCCGGCCCCATCGGCGCCACCGGGACCGCATTGCCGGAGCGCGCATCCTGCTCATCGACGATGTGTTCACCACCGGCGCGACGCTGGAAGCCTGCGCCAGAGTGCTGCTGCGCGCCGGCGCGCTCGGGGTCGACGCCCTCACCCTCGCCAGGGTGGTGCGCGACGAGGCACATCCTATATGAGACACGCGTGAGAGGCGCTCGACACGCGAGCATGGCGAGCCGGAGCGAATGGCGAAAGTCGAGATCTACACGACCCCGTTCTGCCCCTACTGCTGGCGGGCCAAACGCCTGCTCCAGCGCAAGGGGGTGGCGTTCACCGAGATCGACCTGTGGCACGAGCCGGACCGTCGTGCCGAGATGCTGGCACGCGCCGAAGGCCGGCACACGGTGCCGCAGATCTTCATCGACGGGGCGGCGATCGGCGGCTGCGACGAACTCCGGGCGCTGGAGGCCGCGGGCGAGCTGGATGCCCTGTTGGCCGGCACCGGCCCGGCGCAGGAGCGATCGGCATGATCTGCTTCGAACTGGTCTGCGGCAACGCCCATCGCTTCGAGGCCTGGTTCAAGAGTGGTGCCGCCTACGAGGAGCAGGAGGCGGCAGGGCAGCTCGCCTGCCCGCTCTGCGGCGATCGCGCGGTTCGCAAGGCGCCGATGGCGCCGGCCATCGCCCGTTCCCGCGAGACGGCGAAGCCCGCTGGGACGGCGACCGGCCCCGAGGTGCCGAAGAGCGAGGCGGAGCGGCGCAAGGCGGCGCTCGCCGCCCTGCTGCGGCAGATGCGGGCGGTCCAGACCTATGTCGAGCAGAACTTCGAGAATGTCGGCGAGCGGTTCGTCGAGGAAGCCCGCCGTATCCATTGCGGCGAGAGCGAACAGCGCGGCATCTACGGCGAGGCCGATCCGGAGGAAGCGAAATCGCTGCGCGAGGAGGGCATCCCCGTCTATCCCCTGCCGCGGCTACCCAAGTTCGACGCCTGACGCGGCCGCGGGCCGCCGCGCCGCGAGCATGTAGTTGACGCCCGGATCGCGTACCAGCCGGAAACGCTCGAAGCCCGCATCATAGGCGAGCCCGGTCAGGGCCACCGGTTGCAGCCCGTGACCGCGCAGCCAGCCGGCGAGCTCCGCCGGACGCACGAAGCGCCGCCAGTCGTGGGTTCCCGGCGGCAGCCAGCCGAGAACGTATTCCGCGCCCACCACCGCCAGCAACAGCGCCCGCAGGGTACGGCTGACGGTGGACATCACGGCGAGCCCGCCGGGTGCCACCAGATCCGCCACCAGCCCGGCGAACCGCGCCGGATCGGCGACATGCTCGATCACCTCCATCGCCAGCACGAGATCGAACACAGCCCCCGCAGCCCGGACGTCCTCGGCGGTGGCCGGGCGATAGTCGATGGGCAAGTCCTGGGCTTCCGCCCGCTGCCTCGCCCGGGCGATGTTCTCTTCGGCGGGATCGATGGCGGTGACCATCCCGCCGAGCCGCGCCATCGGCTCCGCCAGCAGCCCGCCGCCGCAGCCGATATCGAGAATGCGCAGCCCGGACAGCGGCCGGCGATCGGCCGGAGGCAGCGCGAAATGCTCCAGCGCCCGGTCCCGGATCCAGGCGATGCGTACCGGATTGAGCAGGTGGAGCGGCCGCATCGGCCCATGGGGATCCCACCAGGCATCGGCCAGCTCGGCGAACTTGCCGATCTCGGTCGGGTCGGCCCCTTCCCTTCCCTGCACCATCGCTTCCGGTTCCACCGAGCTTGCTCGTCCTGATACCTGAGATTATGTAGGGGCGGCTTCCGGCGGGGGCGTCTCTCGTGACCGCTCCCGCCGCCGTATCCGTTCCTCTCAGTGCGAGTTCCCGCGTGACGCTGATCGTGCACAAGTATGGCGGCACATCGGTCGCCGATCTAGAGCGCATACGCAACGTGGCGCAGCGTATCAAGCGTCGGGTCGAGGCCGGCGACCGGGTCTGCGTGGTGGTCTCGGCGATGGCCGGCCAGACCAACCGTCTGGTCGACTGGGTCACCTCCCTCGATCCGGCCCATTACGATCCCGCCGAATACGACCAGGTGGTGGCCAGCGGCGAGCAGGTGACGATCGGTCTGCTGGCGGTGGCCCTGCAGAGCCTGGGCATCCCCGCCCGCTCCTTTCTCGGCTGGCAGGCCGGCATCCGCACCGACGCTGCGCATGCCAATGCCCGCATCCTCGAGATCGACCCGACCCCCCTCACCCGCTGCCTCGAGGCCGGCACGGTGCCGGTGGTGGCCGGCTTTCAGGGGCTCGGTCCCGACGGCCGGGTGACGACGCTGGGGCGGGGCGGTTCGGACACCTCGGCGGTGGCCCTGGCGGCCGCGCTGGAGGCCGATCGCTGTGACATCTTCACCGATGTCGACGGCGTCTACACCAGCGATCCGCGGATCGTTTCCAAGGCCCGCAAGCTCGACCGCATCACCTACGAGGAAATGCTGGAAATGGCGTCGGTCGGCGCCAAGGTGTTGCAGACCCGCTCGGTGGCGCTGGCCATGCGCCACAAGGTGCGGCTGCAGGTACTCTCCAGCTTCGAGGACAAGCCAGGCACACTGGTGGTTGACGAGGATGAAATCGTGGAAACGCAGATCGTGAGCGGTATCGCCTAC
>JALSRW010000408.1 GCA_026984595.1 Alphaproteobacteria bacterium | reverse complement strand
GGCGAGCAAGCCGAACACGGCGCCGGCCGCCAGCGCCTTCAGGGGGAGGGCCATGGCTGTCCCATCTCCTCGGGAGCGGGACGGCCGCCGGTTCGATGCGTGATCCGCTCGCTGCCGATATAGAGGATTCCCAGGATCCGCTCGTTTCGAGCGAGGCCGAGGCGGCGACGCACGCCCGGGCTGGCGGCCGGCCGGCCGGTCGCCCATTTCGAGGCGAAGCCCAGGGCATGGGCGGCCACCAGCAGGTTCTGCACCCCTGCCGCAGCGGCCGCGATCTGCTCGCTTTCGGGGATCTTCGGGTGATCGGGCTGCAGGCGCAGTACCGCCACCAGCACCAGCGGCACGCGGGTCGGGTTGCCGCGCTGCTTTTCGAGCTCGGCCGGCGGCAGCTCGGGCATCTCCTCGGCCAGCGCCTCCGCGAACAGGGCCCCCAATGCGGCCCTTCCTTCCCCCTGCACGATGAGAAAGCGCAGCGGGCGCAGCCGGCCGTGATCGGGGGCGGCGGCGGCCGCTTCCAGCAGCCGGTGCAGTGCCGTCGCATCCGGCCCCGGCTCCCCCATCTTCACCGGAGGTGTGGTGTGGCGGCCGAGAATGGCGGTCAGGGCATCCATCACGTTCTCGCAGCGGCGGACGGGGCTCCCGCGGAAGCGCAGGCTAGCAGGGCGGACATCTCCGTCAACATGCCCGCCGGTGCCGCCGCGGGTATGTGCGGCGGGACGCTTTGCCGCTTGATAGTGCGGCGCAGGAGAGTCATGCTGCGTTGCAGAAGAGCCGCTGTCGGCGAGATCGGCGGCGATGGGCGGTCCAAAGGAGTGTTGGATGTCGCAGCACGGCTATTTCATCGAGGATCTCGAGGTCGGGATGACCGCGGTGTTCGGCAAGACCATAACCGACGCGGACATTCTGATGTTCGCCGGGGTCTCCGGAGACACCAATCCGGTTCATCTCAACGAGGAATTCGCGGGCGAGACCCCCTTCAAGGGACGCATCGCCCATGGCATGCTGACGGCCAGTCTGATCTCCACCGCGATCGGCACCAAGCTGCCCGGGCCGGGCTGCATCTACATGAGCCAGTCGATGCGTTTCCGTGCCCCGGTGCGGGCCGGCGACACGGTGACCGCGCGGGTGACCATCACCGAACTCGACCCCGAGCGGCGGCGGGTGCGCCTCGAGACGGTCTGTCTGGTCGGCGGCGAATCGGTGCTCGACGGTGAAGCCCTGGTGATGGTGCCGCGTCGCCCGCGCAGCTAGCGGCCGGGCCCGGCGCGGCCCCTCGATGGCGCTTTACAGAGCCGCGCCTGCGTGAAACAAACGCCGCCATGCGCATCTTCCGAGGCTTCGAATCGGTGCCCGGGGCCCTGCACGGCGCCTGCGTGGCGATCGGCAATTTCGACGGTGTCCATCGCGGTCACCGGGCGGTGATCGCGGCGGCGGCGGAGATGGCACGGAGCATCGGACGGCCGCTCGGGGTGGTCACCTTCGAGCCGCATCCGCGCGAAGTGCTCGCTCCCGAACGGGCACCGGCGCGGCTCAGCACCTTCGCGCGCAAGGCGGAGCTGTTGCGCGATCTCGGCGTCGAGATCCTGTTCGTGCTGCGCTTCGGACCGGCATTGATGCGGCTGTCGCCGGTCGAGTTCGTGGCCCGCATCCTGGTCGGTGCCTTCGCCGTGCGCGGGGTCGCCATCGGCGAGGATTTCCGCTTCGGCCATCGTCGCAGCGGCGACGCCGCCCTGCTGCGGGAGCTCGGTGCGGCGCACGGCTTCACCGTGCGGGCGGTGCCCAAGCTGGTGATCGACGGCGCCGTCTGCTCCTCGACCCGGATCCGCGAGGCATTGGTCGAAGGCCGGGTACGCCGGGCGGCACATCTTCTGGGCTATGCCTTCGAGGTCCGCGGCGGGGTGGTGGAAGGCGACCGTCGGGGCCGCGAACTCGGCTATCCGACGGCCAACATCGAGCCGGTCGGCCGGCGGCCGCTGCTGCCCGGAAACGGCATCTATGCGGTGCGCGCGGCGGTACGCGAGGCACCGGGCTGGCGCTGGCATCCGGCGGTGGCCAGTCTCGGCGAGCGGCCCACCTTCGGTGGTCGCGAGGTCAAGCTCGAGGTTCATCTTCTCGACGGCCCCCGGGACCTCTATGGTCGCCGCCTGCGCGTCGCCTTCATCGAATGGTTGCGCGAGGAGCGCCGTTTCGACAGCATCGAGGCGCTGCAGCGGGAAATGGCGCGCGATTGTGCACGCGCCCGCGAGATCCATGCTTTGACGACCGTCTCCTGAACAACGACAATCGGGCCATGGCCAAGGATTACCGCAACACCGTCTTTCTGCCGAAGACCGAGTTCCCGATGCGGGCCAACCTGCCGCAGCGCGAACCGGGCATGGTCGAGCGCTGGGACCGTCTGGGCCTGTTCGCCCGCATGCGCGAAGCCGCCAGGGGACGGGAGAAGTTCATTCTCCACGATGGTCCGCCCTATGCCAACGGCCATCTGCACATGGGCACCGCCCTCAACAAGATCCTCAAGGATGTGATCAACCGCAGCCAGCAGATGCTCGGTCGGGACGCGGTCTACGTGCCGGGCTGGGACTGCCACGGCCTGCCCATCGAATGGCAGATCGAGCAGCAGTACCGCAAGCGCGGCAAGGACAAGGATGCCGTGCCGATCATCGAGTTCCGCAGGGAATGCCGGGCCTTCGCCGCCAAATGGATCGAGGTCCAGAAGCAGGAGTTCAAGCGGCTCGGGGTGGTCGGTGACTGGGACGATCCCTACACCACCATGGCCTATGACGCCGAGGCGGTGATCTATCGCGAGCTCGGCAAGTTCCTGCTCTCCGGCCAGCTCTATCGCGGCAAGAAGTCGGTGATGTGGTCGGTGGTGGAAAAGACGGCCCTGGCCGAGGCCGAGGTCGAGTATCAGGACGTCACCTCGACGACCATCTGGGTGCGCTTCCCGCTCGGCAAGGTTTCTCGCCCCGAGCTCGAAGGCGCGGCCGCGGTGATCTGGACCACCACCCCCTGGACCATCCCGGCCAACCGCGCCATCGCCTATGGCGAGGATATCGACTATGCGGTGGTCGAGGTGACGGCGGTCGCCGGCGGCAGCCGGGCCCGCCCCGGCGAGCGCATCCTGCTGGCCGAGACCCTGATCGAGGAGGTCGCCGAGGCGGCCGGGATCACCGGCTGGAAGGTGGTCGCCCGCTTCGCGGGGCGCGAGCTCGCGGGCAGCAGAGCCGCCCATCCGCTGGCCGGTTTCGCCGATGCCTACGGCTTCGAGGTGCCGTTGCTGCCGGCGGATTTCGTCTCCGCCGAGGAGGGCACCGGCCTCGTCCACATCGCCCCCTCGCACGGCGCCGAGGATTTCGCGCTGGGCCAGGAATACGGGCTCGAGGTGCCCGACACGGTGGCCGAGGACGGGCGCTACACCGAGGAAGTGCCGGGTTTCGTCGGCATCCATGTGTTCGAGGCCGCGGAACCGGTGCTGGAAGCGCTGGAGGCCAAGGGGGCGCTCTTGGCCCGCGGCCGGCTGACCCACAGCTATCCCCACAGTTGGCGCTCCAAGGCACCCCTCATCTTCCGCGCCACCGCCCAGTGGTTCATCCCCATGGACGGGCCGGACGGGCTGCGGCAAAAGGCCCTTCGGGCCATCGACCAGACCCGCTGGGTGCCCCCGCAGGGGCGCAACCGGATCCGCGCCATGGTCGAGACCCGGCCCGACTGGTGTGTTTCGAGGCAGCGCGCCTGGGGGGTGCCGATCGCCGTCTTCGTGCATCGCCAGAGCGGCGAGGTGCTGCGCGATCCCGAAGTGGTCGAGCGCATCGCCCGCGCCTTCGAGGAGGAGGGGGCGGAGGCCTGGTGGAGCCGCGATCCCCAGGAGTTCCTGGGTGATCGCTACCGGGCGGAGGAGTACGAGAAGGTCGAGGACATCCTCGATGTATGGTTCGATTCCGGCTCGACCCACGCCATCGTCCTCGAACGGCGGGGCGACCTCGAATGGCCGGCCTCGCTCTATCTGGAGGGTTCCGACCAGCATCGCGGCTGGTTCCAGAGCTCGCTTCTGGAAAGCTGCGGCACCCGCGGTCGCGCACCCTTCGAGGCGGTGCTCACCCACGGCTTCGTGGTCGATGCGGAAGGCCGCAAGATGTCCAAATCCATGGGCAACGTGGTCTCGCCGCTGGATCTGATGAAGACCCACGGGGCCGACATTCTGCGCCTTTGGGTGGTCAGCGCCGACTATACGGAGGATATCCGCATCGGCCCCGAGATCCTCCAGGGGCAGGCCGACGCCTATCGCCGGCTCCGGAACACCCTGCGCTACATCCTCGGCAATCTGCGGGAGTTTGCCGAGAGCGAGCGGCTGCCGGCCGCGGAGATGCCCGAGCTCGACCGCTGGGTGCTGCACCGGCTGTGGGAGCTGGGCCGGATGGTGCCGCGCTGCAACGAGGCGTTCGATTTCTCCTCGCTCTATTCGGCCCTGCACAATTTCTGCGCCAACGACCTCTCGGCCTTCTATTTCGACATCCGCAAGGATGCGCTCTATTGCGACCGGCCCGACAGCATCCGCCGGCGGGCCGCGCGCACCGTGCTCGACCGGCTGTTCCACTGCCTCGTACGCTGGCTGGCGCCGGTGCTCTGCTTCACCGCCGAGGAAGCCTGGCTGACCCGCTTTCCTTCCGAAGACGGCAGCGTCCATCTGGAGCTGTTCCCGCAGATCCCGGAGGACTGGCGGGCGCCCGGCCTCGCCCTGCGCTGGGAGAAGATCCGCGAGATCCGGCGGGTGATCACCGGCGCCCTCGAGCGCGAACGCAAGGAAAAGCGGATCGGCTCCAGCCTGCAGGCCGCCCCCGTGGTCCATGTCTCGCCGGAGCTCGCGACCGTGCTGGAGGGAGTGGATCTGGCCGAACTGGCGATCACCAGCGAGATCCGGCTGGAGGTCGGGGAGGGGCCGGCCGAGGCCTTCCGGCTTCCCGAGGTGCCCGGGGTGGCGGTGGTGCCGCAGCCGGCGCGGGGGCAGAAATGTGCCCGCTGCTGGCGGATCCTGGAGAGCGTCGATGCCGCCGACGAGCTCTGCCCGCGCTGCCGTGAGGCGGTGGCCCTGGTGGCGGCCTGAGCGCGATGGCGCCGAGGCGCCTCGGCTGGCCCGGCGGGCTGCTGATCGTGGCCGGGGTGCTGGCCGTCGATCAGGGGGTGAAATGGCTGGTCCTGGAAACCCTGGATCCCGGCCGGAGCGTGCCCGTTCTCCCCTTCTTCAACCTGGTCCTGGTGTTCAACCGCGGGATCAGCTTCGGCCTGTTCGCCGGCCATCCCCTGGCCAGCGCCTGGCTTCTTTCGGGGATCGCCCTGGCGATCGTGATCGGTCTTCTGTTCTGGCTGCGCCGGGAGCAGCGGACCCTCGCCCGCTTCGCCATCTGGATGGTGATCGGCGGGGCGCTCGGGAATGTGGTCGACCGCCTGCGCTACGGGATGGTCGTGGACTTCCTCGACTTCTATATCCGGTCTTACCACTGGCCGGCCTTCAATCTGGCCGATGTGGCCGTGGTCGGGGGGGCGTCCCTGCTGATCTGGGAGAGTTTCATGGAAGGCCGCGAACAGCCGGGTGAGACCGGGGAGAAAACGCGATGAGGTGGAAAAGCGGACGATCGATTCTGGTTCTCGGGACGCTGACGCTGCTCGCCGCCTGCAGCGGCACCGTCCAGCAGAAGCTCGGCCTCGAACGCCGGGTTCCCGACGAATTCCAGGTGGTGCGGCGTGCACCCCTGACGGTGCCGCCCGATTTCACCCTGCGTCCGCCCACGCCGGGACAGCCGGCCGCCCGCAACGACACCGCATTGGCGGCGCGCGAGATCCTGGTGGGTCGCGCTGCCGGCCGGCCCGCCGGCAGGACGCCGGGCGAAGCGGCCCTGGTGGCGGCGGTCAAGGTGGAAGCGGAGCCCGACATCCGCCGCAAGCTGGTCGAGGATTACGGTGATCTGGTCGATCTCGACGAGAACAGTTTCCTCTTCATCCTCGATTTCCAGCGGGATCAGTTCGAGCCCAAGGGCAAGGTCATCGATCCCGCCAAGGAGGCGGAAAAGCTGCGCGCCGAGGGGCGTGCCCGGCGGGTGGTCACCAACCGCGTGGGCAGCCAGCCGCTGTTCGAGGAGAACCCTTCGTGAATCTGGGGATCTGGCCCGTGGTCGCCATTCTCACCGTCGCCGCACCGGTTACCGGTGCGGCGGGTCTTTTCAATCCCACCACCTTCACCCTCGACAACGGCATGCAGGTGGTGGTGGTGGAGAACCACCGGGCGCCGGTGGTCGCCCACTGGGTCTGGTACAAGGTGGGCACCGCCGACAGTCCGGTCGGCAAATCCGGCCTGCCGCATTATCTCGAACATCTGATGTTCAAGGGCACCGACAAGATCCCGCCCGGCGAGTTCTCCAAGATCGTGGCGCGTCTCGGCGGCAACGACAACGCCATGACCAGCTACGATTTCACCGCCTATTTCCAGATGATCGCCCGCGACCGTCTGGAGACGGTGATGGAGATGGAAGCCGACCGCATGGTCAATCTGCGGCTGGCCGAGGAAGACGCCATCACCGAGCGCGACGTCATTCTCGAGGAGCGCCGCTCGCGGGTCGACAACGAGCCTTCCTCGCTGCTCGGCGAGCGTCTCGCCGCCGTGCAGTATCTCAACCATCCCTACCGGCTTCCGGTGATCGGCTGGTTCCACGAGATCCAGAGCTTCACCCGCGAGGATGCGCTCGCCTTCTACCGTACCTGGTACACCCCCAAGAATGCGGTGCTGGTGGTGGTCGGCGACATCACCGCCGAGGAACTCCGGCCCCTGGCCGAGCGCACCTACGGTCGCATCGCCTCCCGCCCGGTGCCGCCACGCAACCGTCTCCGCGAGCCGCCGCAGGCCTCCGAGCGGGTGGTCGAGCTGCGCCATGAGCGGGTGCGGCAGCCGAGCGTGAGCCTCTCGTACCTGGCGCCGAGCTACAACACCGAGGGGGGCGAGCGGGCCTATGCCCTGGAGGTGCTGGCGGAACTGTTCGGCTCGGGCACCACCAGCCGCCTCTATCGCTCGCTGGTGGTGGATCGCGGCCTGGCCGCCGGGGCCGGCGCCTTCTACCGGGGCTCCAGCCTCGACCAGACCACCTTCCGCATCTATGCGACGCCGCGGCCCGGGGTCGCCCTGGAAGAGGTCGAAGCCGCCCTCGACGAGGAGATCGCCAAGCTGCGCGCCGGCGAGATCAGCGAGGAGGAGGTGGCCCGGGTCAAGAAGCGGATGCTCGCCGAGGCCACCTATGCACGCGATTCGCTGAGCGGTGTCGCCCGCATCTTCGGGGTGGCGCTGACCACCGGCCAGACGGTCGAGGATGTGGAGGCCTGGCCCGAGCGGATCGCCGCGGTCACCGTCGAGGATGTCCGCATCGCCGCCCGCGAGGTCCTGAAACCGGAGCATTCGGTACGCGGCAGGCTGCTGCCGCCGGTGCGCGAGGCAAGCAAATGAGGGCGAGGCACCATGTCCGATCGATGCTTTTCGCGCTGGCCGCAGGAGTCCTGCTCGTGAACGCGCCCGACCGGCCGGCACGGGCGGCGAGTGTCGAGGAGGTCGTCACGCCGCTCGGGATCCGAGCCTATCTGCTGCGCGAGCCGGCCATCCCCTTCATCTCGCTGGCCTTCTATTTCGAGGGCGGGGCGGCGCAGGATCCCGAGGGGCTCGACGGCCTCTCGAACATGGTCGCCGGGCTGCTCGACGAGGGGGCGGGCCCCTACGACAGCAAGGCCTTCCGCTCGGCGCTCGAGGACAATGCCATCCGCCTCTCCTTCGATGCCGACCGCGACGGCTTCTCGGGCGATCTGAAGACCCTCGACACCACCCGCGAATTCGCCTTCGAGCTCTTGCGCCTGTCGCTGACCGAACCGCGTTTCGACGAGGAGCCGGTGGAGCGGATCCGCGGCCAGATCCTGGCCGATCTGCGGCGGCGGGAGACCGATCCCGACTATCTGGCGGCGCGGGCCTGGTTCGCGCGGGCTTTCGAGGGGCACGCGTACGCGCGGCCGACCCGTGGCACGCCGGAGACCGTCGAGGCCATCACCCGCGACGATCTGCGCCGGTTCGTGGCCGACCGCCTGGCCCGTGGCAATCTCCATATCGGGGTGGCCGGAGACATCACCGCCGAGGAGCTGATCCCGCTCTTGGACGCCACCTTCGGCGCTCTGCCGGAACGCCCGAAGCTGGTCGCGCTTCCGGCGGCGACGCCGAAGGCCGCCGGGGTGGTGATCCGGCGCATGGAGATCCCCCAGAGCGTGGTAGTGTTCGGCCACGGCGGCGTCCCCCGCGACGATCCCGACTATTATGCCGCCTATGTGGCCAACTACATCCTCGGCGGGGGCGGTTTCAGCTCGCGGCTGACCGAGGAGATCCGGGAAAAGCGGGGCCTCGTCTATTCCGTCTATTCCTATCTCTACGATGCCCGCTACGCGCCGCTGTGGCTCGGCAGTCTCGCCACCCGCAACGAAACGGTGGCCGAGGCCATCGATCTCGTGCGGCGGGAAACGCAGCGCATGGCCCGGGGCGAGGTCGGCCAGAAGGAGGTCGACGACGCCAAGACCTATCTGACCGGCTCCTTTCCGCTGCGGCTCACCAGCAACGACCGCATCGCCCGTACCCTGGTGGCGATGTCCTATCAGGGGCTGGGTCGGGATTATCTGGAGAAGCGGAACAGCTACATCGAGGCGGTCACCCTCGAGGATGTGCGCCGGGTGGCGAAGCGCCTGTTCGCCGGCGACACGCTGTTCAGCGTGGTCGGCGATCCGGACGGGCTGGAACCGCGGACGGAATAGATGGTGCGCATCCGCCGGCTGCCCGACCATCTGGTCAATCGGATCGCCGCCGGAGAGGTGGTCGAGCGACCGGCCTCGGTGGTCAAGGAGCTGGTGGAGAACGCCCTCGATGCCGGCGCCACGCGCATCACCGTGACCATGGAAGAGGGTGGCCGCCGGCTCGTGCTGGTCGAGGATGACGGCCAGGGCATGGAAGCCGCCGAATTGCCGTTGGCGCTGCAGCGTCATGCCACCTCCAAGCTCCGGGACGAACAGCTCATCGCCATCCACACCCTGGGGTTTCGCGGCGAGGCCCTGCCCTCGATCGCCGCCGTGGCGCGGCTTTCCATCACCAGCCGCAGCGCGGCGGCGGAAAGCGCCTGGCGGATCCGGGCCGAAGCGGGCGCGATCGGCGCCGTCGAACCGGCCGCCGGCAGCCCGGGCACCCGGGTCGAGGTCCGCGATCTCTTCTTCAATCTTCCGGCCCGCCTCAAGTTCCTGAAGAGCCCGCGCAGCGAGAACGGGGCGGCGCTGGAGGTGATGCGCCGGCTGGCGATGGCCGCGCCGCAGGTGCACATGCGGCTCCTGCAGGACGGTCGCCGGCCGCTCGATCTCGAACCGGTTGCGGCGGGCGGGGAGGAGGCCGATCTGTCGCGCATCGCGGCGCTGATCGGCCGCGATTTCGCCGCCAACGCCCTGCGGCTGGAGGCCGAGCGGGAGGGGATCACCCTGACCGGGTACGCCGGCCTTCCCACCCTGTCGCGCAATCACGCCCGCCACCAGTATCTCTTCGTCAACGGCCGGCCGGTACAGGACCGTCTGCTCCGGGCCTGCCTGCGGGCCGCCTACAGCGATCTCCTCTTCCGCGACCGGCATCCGGTGGCGGCATTGTTCCTGCGCCTGCCGGCGGAACGGGTGGACGTCAACGTCCACCCCCAGAAGAGCGAGGTGCGCTTTCGCGAACCCGAACTGGTGCGCGGGCTGGTGATCGGGACCCTCAAGCGGGCGCTGGCCGAGCACGGTCACCGCAGTGCGGTGACCGTGCAGGGGGCGGCGCTCGGGCGGGTGTCGACGGGGAGATTCCCGACCGGCGCCGGCGGCCGAACGGGGCCACGCCAACCGGCCCTCGCCGGTCTCGCCGAAGCGCCCGCACGCTTCGACCCGGCGGCGCTGGCGGTGGCGCTGCAGGCTCCTGCCGAGCCGTCGCCCGAGCGCGAATCGGCGGTGGGACCGCTGGGACGGGCCCGGGCCCAGATCCTGGATGCCTATATCCTGGCCGAGAATGGCGAGGGGCTGGTGATCGTCGATCAGCATGCCGCGCATGAGAGGATCGTCTACGAGGGAATGAAGGCCCAGCTCCGCGAGGGTGGGGTGGCGCGCCAGCTCCTGCTGATGCCGGAGGTGGTGGAACTCG
>JALSRW010000407.1 GCA_026984595.1 Alphaproteobacteria bacterium | reverse complement strand
ATGGCGGCAACCCGGGCGCTCCGGGTTCCCGGCCTGCCCGCCACCCTGCTGGTCGATCGCCAGGGCCGAGAGGCCGGGCGCCTCCTGGGCATCGCCGAATGGGACAGCGACGAGACCCAGGCGGTGATCCGCGGCCTGCTGTCGGAAGGGGCTAGCTGACCTCCTCCGCATCCTCCCGCTCCCTGACCGGCCGGTCGGCGAGCAGACGCAGGGTGGCATCGGCCAGCACGCGACCGGTGGCGACGATCTCCGGCACCACCAGGGTGACGCCCAGCTCGCGGAAGATCTCGCAGTCCTCCTCTTCGACCACCCGCACGAGAAGCGGCAGATCGGGGAACAGATAGCGCAGCAGGCCCGCCGCCTGACACATGCAGCGCTGATCCTCGAGGGCCAGGACCATGGCCCGGGCCCGCTCCACCTGCACATCCTCGAGAATGTCGGGGCGGGTGACATCGCCGAAGAAGAAGGGCAGGCCGCGCCGTCGCGCCCGGGCGATGCGTTCCACCGAACTGTCCAGCCCGATCACCGCAATGCCGGCTTCGCCGAGCGCCGCCGCCACCCGCTGCCCCGCCGGCCCGGCGCCGGCGACGACCACATGCCCGCTCGCTCCGGGATCGGCATCGCGCACATCCTCGGCATGCGGCACGGCGACCGCCGAGCGCGGCGTCACCGATGCCCCGCTCAACCGCACGAGCAGCGGTGTCGCCGCCATGCTCAGCGCCACCGCGAGGCCCAGCTCGCCGAGTACCGGATGGGCGAGGGCCGGAAAGCCGGCGGCCGCCGCGAACAGCACGAAGGCGAATTCGCCGCCCTGGGCGAGCAGCAACCCGACCCGCCAAGCGAGCTCCCGCCCCAGCCCGCCGGCCAGCATCAGGAGGGTGAGGATCGCCCCCTTGACCAGCAGCAGGGTGAGCGCGATCAGCAGCACCTCGCCCCATTCCGGCAGTGGCCGCCAGATTTCGAGGCCGAGGCCGACGGTGACAAAGAACAGACCGACCAGCAGGCCCCGGAACGAACCGATATCGGCGGCGACCTGATGGCGATAGGAGCTGTCGGCGAGCAGCATGCCGGCGAGGAAACCGCCGAAGGCCAGCGACAGACCGGCGAGCGCCGTCGCATAGGCGAAGCCGACCGCGACCAGGAGACTGAGGGCGACCAGAAGCTCCGGCTGGGCGAACATGGAAACGCGGCGGTAGAGCCATTCCAGCACCCGCCGGCCCCCCAGCAGCAGCGGCACCACGAACAGAATGCTCTCGAGCAGGGTGAGGGCGATTTCGGCGAGCGGACTTTCCCCACGGCCGAGTGCGAAGACGGTGATCAGCAGCGGGCCGACCGCCACGTCCTGGACCATCAGAATGGCGAAGGCGCTGCGGCCGAAACGGGTGCGCAGCCCGTCCTGCTCGCTCAGCAGACGCAGGACGACGGCGGTCGAGGAGAGCGCGAGGGCGAAGCCGATGACCACCGCGAGACGCGGCGGCGCACCCAGCAGCAGCGCCGTGCCGGCGATGACCGCAGTGGTGACCGCGATCTGCAGACCACCCAGGACGAAGCTCCTGAGGCCGATCGTCCGCAACCGCGCGAGCGGCAGCTCGAGACCGATGGCGAACAGCAGGAAGACCACGCCGAACTCGCCGAAGGCGTGAACCAGCGCGCTCTCCTCGATCACCCCCAGCCCCTGCGGGCCGAGCAGCACGCCGGCCAGCAGATATCCGACCACCACGCCGAGGCCCAGCCGCAGCGAGCCCAGCACGAGCAGCAGCGCGGTGGCCAGCACCACCACGAGCTGGAGCAGATTGGACATATCGGGCATCGGCGGTCCGATCCGGCCGGAGAAACGGGCGTCTGCGCCGGAGTCTACCGGCCCCGCCCCGGCCCCGAAAGGTGATCGCCCCGCGCTACGGCGTCAGCGGCCCGTAGGCGAGATCGGGAATGAGGGTGGAGAGAATCGGAATGTAGGTCACCAGAATCAGGAAGAACAGCAGGATGGCCAGCCAGGGGAGGGAGGCGCGCACCACCCGCAGCACCGGCATGCCGGTGATGCCCGAGGTGACGAAGAGATTGAGCCCCACCGGCGGCGTGATCATCCCGATCTCCATGTTGACCACCATGATGATGCCCAGATGGATCGGGTCGATGCCGAGCTGGACCGCGATCGGGAACAGGATCGGCGCCATGATCAGGAGGATCGCCGAGGGCTCCATGAAGTTGCCGGCGATCAGCAGCAGGATGTTGACGATGATCAGATAGGACCACCATTCGAAGCCGCTGCCGACGATCCACTGGGTGATGGTGTGGGGAATGCGCTCGGTGGTCAGCACATGCGCGAAGAGCATCGCGTTGGCGATGATGAACAGCAGCATGATGGTGGTACGCCCCGCCTCCAGCATCACATGGCGGGTGTCGCGATGGAAACAGGCGGCCGGCATGTAGACCACCAGCTCGATGACCGAGCGCAGCAGGGCCAGATGCGGCTTCTTCACGCCCCGCATCGGTGCCAGCAGCAGATAGAGCGCGGCCATCGCCGCCAGCAGGACGAGGCCGATCGAGGCCCGCCCCGTGTCGAAGGCGCCGCTGGCCATGCCGAAGCCGAAGACGAGACCGCCTACCAGCAGCACCAGAGCGATGCCGTGGGTGGTCGGCGCCGGTTCGCGGTCCCGCAGCGGTCCCATGTCGCGATAGACGAAGCAGGCGATCAGGAAAGCATAGACCGAGGAGACGGCGGCCGCCTCGGTGGGGGTGAAGATGCCGCCATAGATGCCGCCCATGATGATGAAGATCAGCAGCAGCCCCCAGATGGAGTCGCCCAGGTTCTCGAACCATTCCAGCCAGCCCGTCCTGGGCAGGCGCGGCAGCTCGAGATGGCGGGCGCGCAGATAGATCCCGCTCATCAGCAGCAGACCGGCCACCACCCCGGGGATGATGCCGGCCATGAACAGCCGGCCGACCGATTGGTCGGTGGCCGCGGCATAGACCACCATCACGATCGAGGGCGGAATGAGGATGCCCAGGGTGCCGGCATTGGCGATCACGCCGGCGGCGAAATCGAGGGTGTAGCCGGCACGCACCATGCCGGCGATGGCGATCGACCCGATCGCCACCACGGTCGCCGGCGAGGAGCCGGAAACCGCGGCGAACAGCATGCAGGCCAGCACCCCGGCCATGGCCAGGCCGCCACGGAAATGGCCGACGCTGGAGATGGCGAAATCGATCAGCCGTCGCGCCACCCCGCCGGTGGTGAGAAAGGCCGAGGCCAGAATGAAGAAGGGAATGGCCAGCAGCGTGTAATGCTCCATCGTCTCGAACAGCTTGAGGGCGATCGAGGCGAGGCTGTCGTCGGAGAAGAAGAGGATGGTGACGGCGCTGGAGAGACCGAGGGCGATGGCGATGGGAGTGCCGATCAGCAGCAACGCGAAGAGGGTGAGGAACAGGCTGGCGATCGCCATCTCAGCCCTTCCGCTCGAGGTCGATCACCGGCTCCTCCTCGCCCAGGATCTCCTTGATGGTATCGCGCGCCTCGTCGGCCAGCAGATTGCGCCGTTCCCCCCGGACGATCTGCCAGCCGGCCTCCAGCAGCCGCAGGATCATCAGCACCATGCTCAGGATCAGCACGCTGTAGGGAATCCAGCGCGGGATCGGCAGATCCACCGCACCGATGCCGATCTTGTAGAGCTTGCCGACATATTCCCAGGCCCCGGTGAGGATGATCCCGGCGTAGGCGAGCCCGGCCAGTACCGCGAGCAGACCGAAGAATCTCTGTACCGGGCTCGGAAACAGGCGGACGAAGGCATCCACGCCGATATGGGCGGAGCGCCGGATGCCGTACGAGATGCCGATCAATACCAGCCAGGCGAAGGCGAAGGTGGTGAGTTCGAGGGCCCAGACGGCGCCGGCGTTGAACACGTAGCGGGCCACCACCTGGGAAAAGGTGACCAGCACCATGACCGCGAAGATGAACGCGATCACGCTCTCCTCGAGGGTCTCGACGAAACGCCGCCAGCCCGATCGCCCGGCCATGGCCGTCCCCATTCGCCAGATCCTGCCCTGCTGAGGGGTGGCCGCACCGGCAGCGCCGGCCGCGCCGCCGATGCGGCCCTTGTCCGGCCTACTGGTTGGCGGCGAGCGCGGCCTCGATCACCTCCTTGCCGATATCGCCCTTGAACTTGTCCCAGACCGGCCGCATCGCCTCGACCCAGGCCTGGCGCTGCTCCGGGGTGAGCTGGCGGACCTCGACGCCGGCGGCGATGATCTTGGCCTTGGCTTCCTCGTTGAGCCTGCCCGCCATTGCCTGTTCCTCGGCGGTGGCCTCGTCGAGACACTGCTCGACGCCGCTGCGCACGTCGTCCGGCAGACCTTCCCAGAACTCCTTGCTGGTCACCACCAGATAGTCGATCAGACCGTGATTGGATTCGGTCACGCCGTCCTGAACCTCGTAGAACTTCTTGGTGTAGATGTTGGTCCAGGTGTTCTCCTGGCCGTCCACCACACCCTGCTGCAGGGCACCGTAAACTTCGGAGAAGGCCATCTTCTGGGGCACCGCTCCGAGCGCCTCGAACTGGGCCTGCAGCACGTCCGACTGCTGGATGCGGAACTTCAGGCCCTTGGCGTCCTCGGGCCAGAGCAGCGGCTTGTTGGCGGAAAGCTGCTTCATGCCGTTGTGCCAGTAGGCGAGACCGAGAATGCCCTTGTCGTCCATGGCGTGGAGCAGCTTCTGGCCGACCTCGCTCTTCTGGAAGCGGTCCACCGCGGCCAGATCCTCGAACAGGAAGGGCAGGTCGAAGACCCGGAATTTCTTGGTGAAGCGCTCGAACTTGGAGAGCGAAGGCGCGGCCATCTGCACATCGCCCAGGAGCAGCGCCTCCAGCACCTTGTTGTCGTTGTAGAGCTGCGAGTTGGGATAGACCTCGACACGCGCCTTGCCCTTCATGCGCTCGTTGACGCATTTGGCGAACAGCTCGGCGCCCACCCCCTTGGGGTGATTGGTGGGCGACACCACATGGCTGAACTTGATGACGATCTCGGCGCTGGCGCCGGCAATGCCGGTCATCATGGCACCGACGAAGGCCACCGAAAGGAACAGTCGACGGCTCAGTTTCCGCATCGCGGTTTCCTCCACTCCCTGGTTCGCGGCACACGATCGGAGCATGCGCCCCCGTGGTCCGACCGTCGCTCTCCTGCTTTTCTAGAAGCTTGTACGGCGAATGGCAAAAGCGATCTGCCGCGAGCCGGTGGGGCCGGAGGTCGCGGCCCTCGACAAGGCGCCATCGCTGATCGAGGATGGGAGAGACAACGGTCCGGAGCAGGGGAAGGCGGATCTTGGAGGCGCTGCGCCGGCTGCAGGGAGAGAATCGACAGGGAAGCCGCTGTCGGATCGGTTGCGGTGCCGGCTTTTCCAGCGATCGCCTCGGCCCGGCGGTCGATCTGGTGGCCGAGGGCGGGCTCGACTGGCTGGTGCTCGAATGCATCGGCGAGCGCACCATGGCCTTCGGCCATCGCGACCGCCGGCGGGACCCGGGGGCCGGCTACAATCCCCTGCTCGAGCCCCGCATGCGGACGCTGCTGCCGCTCTGCCGGCGCCACGGCACACGCCTTCTGTCGAACATGGGAGTGGCCAACCCGCGCCGGGCCGCCGAGCGGACGGTCGAGATCGCCCGCGAACTCGGTCTGCAGGGGCTCACCGTGGCCTGGCTCGAAGGCGACGATGTCACCGGCCTGGTCGGCCCCGAAACCCCGCTCGCGGAAGGCGGCACGGTGGGGGAGAGGGAAAACCGGCTGCTCGCCGCCAATGCGTACCTCGGCATCGAGCATCTGCTGCCGGCGCTGACCACCGGCGCCGATGTGGTGCTGACCGGACGGGTGGCCGACCCCTCGCTGTTCCTGGCGCCGCTGGTGCTGCGCTTCGGCTGGGAGAGCCACGACTGGGAAAGGCTCGCCGGCGGCACCCTGGTCGGTCATCTGCTCGAATGCGGCATGCAGGTCACCGGCGGCTACTTCGCCGATCCCGGTCGCAAGGAGGTCCCCGATCTCGCCCGCTGCGGCTATCCGATCGCCGAGGTGGCGGCCGATGGCAGTGCCGTGGTCACCAAGCTGGAGCGCGCCGGCGGCCTGGTCTCGACGGAGACGGTCAAGGAGCAGCTCCTGTACGAGGTACAGGATCCGGCCGCCTACATCACCCCGGACGTGATCGCCGATTTCTCGAAAGTCGTGATCGAGCCGGACGGCCCCGACCGGGTGGGGGTGCGCGGCGCCGCGGGCCGCCCGCGTCCCGAGCGGCTCAAGGTCACCCTCGCCTTCGATGGCGGCTATCTGGGCGAGGCCGGGGTTTCCTACGCCGGCATCAACGCCCTGGCCCGGGCCGAACTGGCCCGCGAAATCCTGCGCGAGCGCCTGACCCGCATCCATGGTCTGCATTGTCCGCTGCGCTTCGATCTGATCGGCGTCGATTCGCTGCACGGCACGGCCGGCGTGGCGCCGGTACGGACCGAGGATGTGCGCCTGCGGGTGGCCTGCCGTTCGCCGCGGCGCGAGGAGGTGGAACTGGTGCTGTGGGAAACCGAGGCCATGCTCACCTGCGGCCCGGCCGGGGGCGGTGGCTTCCGTGGTCGCATCGCCGAGAGTGTGTCCACCGCCTCGTGCTTCGTTCCCCGCGACGCGGTGCACTGCCGGGTGGAGGTGCTCGAGGCATGAGCAGGCGCATGCGTCTCTGGGACATCGCCCATGCCCGCGCCGGCGACAAGGGGGACACTTCCAATGTCTCGGTATGGGTCGAGGATGCGACGCATTATGCGGCGGTGCTGCGTCAGATCACGCCGGAGCGCATCCGTGCGGAATTTCCCCGCCTCGTGCAGGGACCGGTCGAGATCCATCCGGTCCCGCACCTGCTGGGCCTCGACATCGTCATGCACCGGGCCCTCGAGGGCGGGGTCAACAGCTCGCTCAATCTCGACGGCCACGGCAAGTCCTGGAGCTATCTGATCCTCCGCCTCGAAGTGGAAATCGACGAGCCCTCGAAGACTCGCTGCCGGTGATATTCGCGAAAGGCCGGCGCCCGCCGCAGACGCGGATCCCGCGGCTGCGAACCGCCCCGGGGTTTGCGGTGCAGCACGGGCTGCGCTACGGACGGCGCGGACCAGCGGTACGGGGGAACCATGCGCAAGACCCATGGCGGCAATTTCTTCGAGGATTTCGCCCTCGGCCAGGAGCTCCAGCACGCCCCGCCGCGCACCGTCGGCGAGGGCGATGCGGCGCTCTATCTGGCGCTCACCGGCTCGCGCTTCGCCCAGCATTGCAGCGCCCCTTTCGCCCGTGCCAACGGCCTGCCGGGCTTGCCGATCGAGGATCTGCTGACCTTCCATCTGGTGTTCGGGAAAACGGTGCCGGACATTTCCCTCAACGCCGTGGCCAATCTCGGTTACGCGGAGGGCCGGTTCCTCGATCTGGTCTATCCCGGCGATACGCTCGAAGCCCGCTCCGAGGTGATCGGTCTCAGGGAGACCTCGAGCGGCAAGGCCGGGATCGTCTGGGTGCGCACCCGGGGCTACAAGCAGGGCCGGCGGCCGGTGCTCGAATATGTGCGATGGGTGCTGGTACGCAAACGCGATCCGGAGACCCGCACCGCCGCCAGCCGCACGCCCTCGCTGGCGCCGGCGGTGGCCGCCGAGGCGCTCGTTCCACCGCCGGGCCTGGGCCCGGTGCGGGTCGATCCCGCGGTCACCGGCTCCCCCTGGTTCTTCGAGGATTACGAGCCCGGCGAGAAGATCGACCATGTCGACGGCATGGGGGTGATGGAAAGCGAGCACCGGCTCGCCACCCGCCTCTACCAGAACACCGCCCGGGTCCATTTCAACGATCATGTGGAGCGCCGGGGGCCGCTCGGGGCCTGCATCGTCTATGGCGGGGTGGTGATCTCCATCGCCCGGGCACTGTCCTTCAACGGGCTCGGCAACATGCTGCACATCCTGGCGATCAACGCCGGCACCCATGCCAACCCTTGTGTCGCCGGCGATACGATCTACGCCTGGTCGGAAGTGCTGGAGAAGGCGGAGATCGCCGGCCGCGAGGATCTGGGAGCGCTGCGCCTGCGCTTGGTGGCGGTCAAGAACCGCCCGGCATCGAGCTTCCCGCTCAAGAACGCGGAGGGCCGCTATCTGCCCGAGGTGCTGCTGGATTTCGACTATTGGGGCCTGATGCCGCGACGGACGGCCGTCCGGCCCGCCCCGGAAGGCCGCGCGTGAGCCCCACCGGGGAGCGCTGCGTCCTCCTGCTGCAGGGCGGCGGGGCGCTGGGCGCCTATCAGGCCGGCGCCTTCGAGGCGCTCGAAGGGGCCGCGCATGCGCCCGACTGGATCGCCGGCATCTCGATCGGGGCGATCAACGGCGCGCTGATCGCCGGCAACCGGCCGGAGAACCGGGTGGCGCGGCTGCGCGCCTTCTGGGAGCGGGTCTCCGCCACCCTGCCGGCCGCGCCCCTGGTTCCGGGCGAGGACGCGCGGGCGGTGTTCAACGAGACCAGCGCCTTCATGGCCCTGGCTTTCGGCCTTCCCGGCTTCTTCACCCCGCGTCTGCCGCCGCCCGCGCTTTGGCCGGCCGGCACCCGCCAGGCGCTGAGCTGGTACGACACCGAGCCGCTGCGGCGGACGCTGGAGGAGCTGGTCGATTTCGATCTCGTCAACGATGGCCCGATCCGACTCAGTCTCGGTGCGGTCAATGTGCGCAGCGGCGAGCTCCACTACTTCGACAGCGCCAGCGAGAACCTGGGCCCCGAACATGTGATGGCCAGTGCCGCCCTGCCGCCGGCCTTCCCGCCGGTGGAGATCGCGGGCGAAGCCTACTGGGACGGCGGTATCCTCTCCAACACGCCGGTCACCTGGGTGTTCGAGCAGGCCCCGGAAGAGGACATGCACATCTTCCAGATCGATCTCTGGAACGCCGAAGGGCCGATGCCGCGCACCATCTTCGATGTCGACGAGCGGACCAAGGACATCCGGTTCGCCAGCCGCAGCCAGCTCGCCGACCGGCTGGCCTGCGAGGGCCAGGCCATGCGCCACCGCATCGGACGCCTGCTCGATCTGCTGCCGGCGGAGATTGCCGCGCGGCCCGAATTCGCCGAATTCGCCGCCCTGCGCCGTGACCGCGCCCTGACCCTCCTGCGCATCGCCTACCGCCGCAAGGAGCACCAGACCTCGTCGAAGGATTTCGATTTCTCCCGCACCTCCGTCGGCGAGCACTGGCGGGCCGGGCTCGAGGACATGCAACGCGCCCTTCGAGATCCCCGCTGGCGCGGGCGCGGTCGACCGCGGCAGGGAATCGCGGTGCTCGATCTCATCTGACGCCGGCATCGCGCCACAGATGCGGGAGCGGTCCCTCGGGTCCGAACAGGGGATCGTTCGCCGGCAGCGGTACCCGCGCGATCCGGGCCAGCGCCCGGGGCCGTTCCTCCGGTCGGCCGTGCAGGAGATCCCAGCTCTGGCCCGGGGGATAGGCACCGACCACCAGCAGATCGGGTGTCGAGCCCAGCTTCTGGTGGCCGGTCCCGGCCGGCAGCACCAGCGCATCGCCGGCGGCGACCTCCAGGAGGATCCCCCTGTCGCCGCCGAGCCGCAGCCGCGCGCTTCCGCGGGCGATGCCCAGCGCCTCGTGGGCGGTACTGTGGTAATGGGGGAAGGCGAAGACGCCGTCGTACCAGATGCCGCCCCAGCCGTTCGCCGCGAACAGCGCCGCGAAGGCGGCGGCGAGATCCCCCTGCCCCGGATCGAGAACCCGCTCGTAGACCAGGAGCGGCAGGCGGGGATTGTTGGGAATGCGGCCATCGTCCTCGAGCCGGATCGCTTTCGGAACGATCGGCCGCGGCGCAGGGATCGCCCCGGATACCGTCATGCCGGACCTCCTCGCGGTGGCGAAGCTCGACACATCGCCCTGCCCGCCTACGGGAAGATGACGCGAAGATGAAACCTTGGTCATGAAAGACCCGCATGTTCGCACGGAGCCCGCGAACCGGGCGGGATTTCGGGTCGTTCCGCGGCATCCCTGCCACGCCCGGGCGGAACGCGACACGGCGTCGCTTGCCCGAGCGCCCGCCGGCGCCAAATAGAACCCGGACGAAACGCGGGGGTATTTCCATGCTGGCCTGGCAGATCGCCGCATTCTCGGCACTCGCTCTGCTGACGACGATCTTCCTGCTCTGGCCGGTCTGGCGGCAGCGGCGGAAGCTCGGACGGATCGACGCCGAGAT
>JALSRW010000406.1 GCA_026984595.1 Alphaproteobacteria bacterium | reverse complement strand
GCGGATGCAGGCCCGGGCGTGCCGGCGCACCTCCGGATGGGCGCGGTATGCGACCCCGAGACCGGCCGCTTCCAGCATCGGAATATCGTTCGCGCCGTCACCCACCGCCACCGCCGCATCGGTGCCGATTCCCCGCTTGGCGGCGAGGCGATGCAGGGTCCGGTGCTTGGCCTCGGGCCCCAGGATCGGCGGCACCAGCCTTCCGGTCAGGACGCCGTCCCGGATTTCGAGGGTGTTGGCCTGGTCCATGTCGAACCCCACCAGGGTGCGGACGTAGCGGGTGAATTCGGTGAAGCCGCTGGACAGCAGGGCGCAGAAGGCGCCGTGGGCCTGCATGGTGCGAACCAGGGTCCGGGCACCGGGATTGCACCGCAGCCGCTCGCGGCAGATCTCGTCGATCACCCGCACCGGCAGCCCCTCGAGCATCCGCACCCGGGTTTCCAGGGCCCGATGGAAGTCGATCTCACCGGCCATCGCCCGCTTCGTGAGCTCCGCGACTTCGGCACCGATCCCGGCATGACGCGCGAGTTCGTCGATGCACTCGATATCGATGATGGTGCTGTCCATATCGCAGACCAGCAGCCGCTTGCGCTGCCCCGCGGCGGGCAGGAGGGCATAGTCGACGGGCTCGTCGGAAAGGAGCTCCACAAGCGCCTCGCGGAGGGGAGCATCGGCCGCTCGCTCGAGCTCGATGACAGCGGCGGTTTCGGGTTCGAGCCAGCGCAGGCTGCCGCCTGTGAGCCTGCGTGCCCGTTCGATCAGCGCGGGATCGAGCGGCCCGCCCTCGGTCGGGGCGACGAGATGGAGGAGTTCGGACATCGGTGGCCGGCTGGATGTGACAAGGGATGTGAGGTCTCGCGTACTCTTCATAGGTGGCAGTACGGCCAGCGGCAAGTCGGCGCTGGCGCTCCGGATCGCCGAACGCACCGGGGCCCGGATCGTCAATGCCGATGCCCAGCAGCTCTACCGTGACCTCCCGATCCTGACCGCCCGCCCCGACGCCGGGGACCTGGCCCGCGCCGAGCATCGCCTGTATGGTGTGCTGCCGCCCGAAGCGGCGAGCTCGGCCGGATGGTGGTTGGAAGAGGTCGTGCCCCTGCTCGCGGAGGCGGATCGGCTGGGGCGTCCGGTGATCCTGGTGGGCGGCACCGGGCTCTACATGAAATGTCTGCTGCACGGGCTGGCGCCGGTGCCGCCGGTACCGGAGGAAGTTCGCCGCCGGTTGCGTGCGCTGGATCTGCCGACGCCCGAACTCCACCACATGCTGGCGGCGCGCGATCCGCGGATGGCGGCGCGCCTGCGGCCCGGTGACCGGCAGCGGATCCTGCGCGCGCTCGAGGTCTTCGAGGCGACCGGCAGGTCGCTGGCGGCGTTCCAGGAAGAGACCCGTCCGCCGCTCGAGCTCGCCGGGAGGGTGCGCGGGCTTGCACTGCTGCCACCCAGGGATCTCCTCGGGATCCGCATCGCCCGCCGGATCGACGCCATGCTGGCTGCCGGGGCCCTCGACGAGCTCGCCACGCTCCGCGCCGGGCGACCCGAACTGGCCCGCCTGCCGATCGCTCGGGTGCATGGCTGCCGCGAGTTCCTGGCCTGTCTGGAGGGCCGTGCCAGCCGCGAGGAAGCCCGGCTGCGGACGATTCTGGTGACCCGTCGATACGCCAAGCGGCAACACACCTTCTTCCGCCATCAGTTGCCGGATTTCGCCTTGCGCGAGGAGGTGGGGGAGACGCTCACGGACCTCGCTCGGGAGCTGGCGGCCTGGCTGAAGGGCGCGGACGGCACGTCTTATTGACCACTGCCCGGTGCAGGGCTAGCCTCGCTCTCCCGAAAGCGGGCGGCCGCCGCTGCCCGCAAGAGAGCGCCGCGGCCCATCCACGGGCCGGAAAAAAGTCGAGGGCAACAGGACCTATGGAGTTCACGCCATGACCGCGCAGCAGACCACCGCGCAACCACCCGTCGACACCCCGTCGATGACGGGTGCGCAGGTCGTACTCCAGGCGCTGGTCGATCAGGGCGTAGAGGTGATCTTCGGCTATCCCGGCGGTGCGGTGCTTCCGCTTTACGACGCGCTCTTCCAGCAGAAGACGATCCACCACATTCTGGTGCGGCACGAGCAGGCGGCGGTGCATGCCGCCGAGGGCTATGCCCGCTCGACCGGCAAGGTCGGGGTGGTGCTGGTG
>JALSRW010000405.1 GCA_026984595.1 Alphaproteobacteria bacterium | reverse complement strand
ACAGGTAAACGTACAGGTAGTCACGCCAGTCGAGCGCCATGCCTCCCCCGTGCAGGAAGCCCGGATCCGTGAGCTGCTCGGCCATCAGGCGGCCGAGCGGGAAGAGCGCCTGTTCCAGGCCGTCGAGGAACAGGGCCAGCCCCAGCAGCACATAGAGAAAGCCGAGCAGCACCCGGCGCAGGTTGGCGATGGGCCGCCGGATCACGAACACCTGGAAGCCGAAGATGATGGCGGCGATGGGCAGCACGTCGAGCAGCGTGCCGGCCAGGGCCTGGAGGAAGTGACCGTTCATCCGATCAGCATCCCGTAGCCCATGACGAAGATCATGGGCGTGAGCGAGGCGAAGGCAATCAGGCCGAAGCCGTCGGTCATGGGATTGCGGCCCCGGATGCTCGAAGCCAGGCCCACGCCCAGCGCCGTGACCAGGGGCACCGTGATGGTGGAGGTGGTCACCCCGCCCGAATCGTAGGCGATGCCGATGATCTCGGGCGGGGCGAAGATGGTCATGATCACCACGCCCAGATAGCCCCCGATGATCAGATACTGGATGGGCCAGCCACGCAGGATGCGCAGCACGCCGATGAGGATGGCAATGCCCACCGAGAGCGCAACGGTCAGGCGCAGACCGGTGGCGTAGCGCTTGCGGGCCGCGTCGTCGTTCTCGATGCTGCCCCCGCTGGCGGCCACCTGGGCGGCCTCGTCGGCCACGGCGATGAGTGCGGGCTCGGCCACCGTGGTACCGAAACCGAGGGCAAAGGAGAAGACCAGCAGCCAGACCAGACTGCCCTTGCGGGCGAAATCGTAGGCCATGCCCTCGCCCAGCGGAAACAGGCCCATTGCCAGCCCCTGCACGAACAAGGTCAACCCCAGTACCACCAGGGCCGTGCCCCACAGCAACTCCCCAAGATGGGGAATGGGCTGGTGCAGAACCACCAGCTGGAAGAAGGCGATCACCAGCAGAATCGGCAGCAGATCGCGCAGGCTTTCGAACAGGGATCGCAGCAGGGGCAGAAGATACTCTTTCACGGCACGGTCGCACCACCAGGCTCCGCCTACCTTACCATCATCACCGGGGCCCGGGAACCGGCCATGATCGACGGGCGGTGTGCGATGCAGGAATGCCTCGCCATTGTCCACGACGCCAGGGGATTGAAAACGCAAGGAAAGGGAAAACCGCGCATTCCCTTCCCCGGGGACAAACGGCCCATGCCGGGGCTTTTTCAACGGCCTGTCGAGGCGTGCTACCATCCGCGCAAAACGGAAACTCCCCATGTCCAGCATGCTTGAACAGTTGACCCATCTCAGCGGCGTGGTCGCCGGCCAGGTCTGGGGCCTGCCGGCCATCGTGTTGCTGGTCGGCACCGGCGTCTGGCTCACCCTGCGGCTGGGGTTCATCCAGTTCCGGGGCTTTCGGCATGCCTGGGGGCTGGTCAGCGGTCGCTACGACCGGCACGACGACCCGGGCGAAGTCACCCATTTCCAGGCCTTGTCCACTGCCCTTTCGGCCACCATCGGCACCGGCAACATCGCCGGGGTGGCCACGGCCATTGCCCTCGGCGGGCCCGGCGCCGTGTTCTGGATGTGGATCACCGCCCTGTTCGGGATGGCCACCAAGTTCACCTCCTGCACCCTGGCCCTGCGCTATCGCCAGATGCATCCCGATGGCAGTGTCTCCGGCGGCCCCATGTACACCCTGGCCAGGGGCCTGGGCATGCACCGCACCGGCGCCGCCTTTGCGGTTTTCGCCCTGCTGGCCTCCTTCGGGATCGGCAACATGGTCCAGGCCAACTCGGTCGCCGACGGGCTGGCCTACATCTTTCCGGCCGCGCGCGAGCATGGCCTGTTCATCGGCGTGGTGCTGGCCATCCTGGTGGGCCTGGTGATCATCGGCGGGATCCGCCGTATTGCCCGGGTCACGTCTCGCATCGTGCCTTTCATGGCCGTGGCCTATTGCGCGGCGGCCATCCTGATCCTCCTGCTGCATCTGGATCGCATCCCCGCCGCCTTCGCCACCATTTTCGAAATGGCCCTCAATCCCTGGGCCGTGGGCGGTGCGGCCATCGGCGAGGCCATGCGCTATGGCGTGGCACGGGGCGTGTTCTCCAACGAAGCCGGGCTGGGATCGGCGCCGATGGCCCATGCGGCCGCCCGCACCCGGGAGCCGGTGCGCGAAGGGCTGGTGGCCATGCTCGGGCCGTTCATCGATACCCTGGTGATTTGCACCATGACCGCTCTGGTGATCGTGATCATGGGCGCCTGGGGTGAACAGCGCCCGGCGGAACTCACCGGCGCGGCCCTTTCCGCCTTCGCCTTCGAACAGGCACTGGGACAGGCCGGCAGCTGGGTGGTGGGCTTCGGCCTGATGTTCTTTGCCTATTCGACCATCATCGCCTGGTCGTACTACGGGGATCGCAGTGCCGAATTCCTGTTCGGCAGCCGGGCAGTGCTGCCCTACCGGATCGTCTATACGGTACTGGTGGTGGTCGGTGCCGCGGTACCGCTGAAGCTGGTCTGGAACTTCGCCGACATCGCCAACATGTTCATGGCCATTCCCAACCTGATCAGCCTCATCCTGCTTGCCGGCGTCGTCCGCCGCTTGCGCAACGACTATTTCCAGCGCCTGGCCGGAGAGCGCACATGAAGCCCGTCATCGATGAGGCCCTGATCCGGGAACAGGTTCGCCTGGCACTGGCCGAGGACGTGGGCACGGGAGACGTGAGCGCGGCGCTGATTCCGCAAGAACGTCGGGCGCGTGCCGCTTTGTGGTGCCGGGAATCGGCCGTGATCTGCGGTATTTCCTGGGTCGGGGAAACCTTTCACCAGTGCGCCGGCGAGGTCGTGCTCGACTGGCGGGTGGCCGACGGCGACCGGGTCGGCCCTGACACCCTGCTGTGCACCCTGCACGGGCCGGCCCGTGCCCTGCTGACCGCGGAGCGCACCGCGCTCAACTTTCTGCAAACCCTCTCGGCCACCGCCACCGTCACCCGGCGCTACGTGGAGGCCGTGGCCGGCACCGGCTGCCGGATCCTCGACACCCGCAAGACCCTGCCCGGCCTGCGCCGGGCCCAGAAATACGCCGTCACCTGCGGCGGGGGATACAATCACCGCTTCGGGCTGTTCGACATGGTGCTGATCAAGGAAAACCACATCGCCGCGGCCGGGAGCATCGGCAAGGCCGTGGACGCCGCGCGGCGGCAGGACCCGGACATTCCCGTCGAAGTGGAAGTGGAGGACATGAACCAGTTGCGCGAGGCCATCGACGCCGGGGTGGATCGCATCCTGCTCGACAACATGGACTGCGCCCGCCTGCGCGAAGCCGTGGCCCTCACCGCCGGCCGCGTGCCCCTGGAAGCCTCCGGCGGCATCACCCTCGACAACGTGCGCGCCGTGGCCGAAACCGGCGTGGACTTCATCTCCATAGGCAGCCTGACCAAGGATGTGAAGGCGGTGGATCTGTCCCTGCGTTTCGAGGACGACGGATAAGCATCTCGTCAGCGCGGCGCGCGGCCCAACCCCGGCGAGCGCAGTTCGAACAGGTTGAATTCCGGTTTCGACAGGCGCAGCTCGCCCAGGCGGGCGGGATGCTCGCCATCGCCCCGCTGCAATTTCAGCGGCAGGCCGGGTTGCAGGCGGTCGTCCGGTTCGCACACCACGTACCCTGCACCGTCCTGATCGTGCAGCAGCATTGCCGGGATCCGCGCCTGACCGTCGGTGTCCGGGATGTCGAGAATGACCAGCTCGGCCGCGGTGGCCAGGCGGGTGATTCCCACCTCGACGACCCGATCCTGGGGCCGGTTCAGCCGGCAGACATACCCGATCGAGGGCGCTCCGGCTTCGTCGGAAGGCAGGAAGGCCACCAGCTGGCCAAGGGCGACCGGCTGGCCGAACTCGCCATCCAGGGCGCTGATCAGGATGCCGCCGGCACTGAAGTTGACCAGTTGCCAATGGCCGCCGGACTCGCCCCGCGCATCGCCAAGCGCCAGTTTCGCAGCCTGGCCCAGGGCCTCGCGAAACTCCCGCGAGCGCAGGCGATGGCGCCATTCCGGCGTCGCCGTCTCCAGCAGCCGGGCCGCCACCTCCCCCAGGCCGAACCAGACCCGGATGTGGTTCTCCCCCACCACTGCATGACGGCGGGACCGACGTTCCCGTTTGTGCAGGGCGCTCAGCATGAGCTGCAGCACCGGCACGCGATCTTCGTCCTCGAGCCGCCGCAGGGGGGTGCTGATCCGACGGGGATCGAAGTCGTCGAGGAATCGCATCTCCGCAATCGTCTCGTAATCCTGCATCAGGCGGTTGTAGTACGCCGTGTAATCCAGTTGCAGGGCCGGTTCGGCCAGCTCCGCCGGCCGCTCGAAAACCGGCGGCGCATCGTGATTCAGCCAGGTAATGAGGGTGCCGGGCGCCAGCGGCTCGCCATCGTCGCGCCGCAACTCGATGCCGGTATCGAGGGAATCGAGATAGGCGTCGGGCACCGTGAACAGGCTGGTCGGCCAGCTGCTCACGTCGAGCACGCCGAACAACTGGATGGACAGATACAGGCGCTGCAGGCTGGTCTGCGGCCGGGACGTCGCCCCGCTCTGCCCGCTGCGCCGGCGCAGGCCCACGAAGCCGGTCAGCGGCAGGGGAGCTTCGATGTCGTCATGCAGGATCTGGGCGAAGAAGACGTGGTTCACGTCCACCCAGGCGTTGCGCGGCAACTTCTGGAAACGCAGGGCACGCAACCGCTGTTCGAGGAACAGCATCTCGAGCGCGCGAAAGCCATGGCGGTAGATGGCATCCCGCTGCTTGCGATAACGCCGGACGTCGCGATGCCAGGTTTCCCGGTACAGATGCTTCCAGGCAATGGCCAGCTGTTCCAGCACCCCGATGGCAGCCGTGAGATGCGCCCGGCGGGACGGGCTCTCGGGGAGGCTGCTGACCCGATCCCGGGCCTTGTCGTGGATTCGCGCCACCACGGGATAGACGATCTGCAGGATCTGGCGGGCCAGCGCCTCGCGTTTCTCGGGCCGCAACCGCTGGAGGTTGTAGCCGGCCAGCAGGTGCCGGGCATCCTCAAGCAGGCGTTCCGGCTGATGGGTCAGAGCCTCGAGACGGGCGCGCACCGCCTCCGGTTCCGCCAGGGTCCGATCGGGGTTCCGGTAGGCACGGGGCAGATTGGCGAAGGCCGCCAGATCCGCCCGCCGCAGCAGGGCGGGCGAAATCAGGCCGGCATCGTTTCTGGCGAACAGTTTCATGGCGGACCGCTTGGGGGAAACAGTCCGAGAATAGCACCCGGGGCGGTTGGGCGGAAACCGATGGAACAGGGAAGTGGTGCCGACGAGAGGAGTCGAACCTCCGACCTACTGATTACGAAGCAGCGGCGGACATGGACGTTGCGCTTTGATCGAAAAAGGATATTCGGAATCGGCGTTTCTACAAACCCCGTCTTCGCGGTTTTCGCAAACCTTTGATTTTCTTGATGGCGTTTCGGCGATTGTAGAAGGATCCGGCGGGCGTGATGCGTCGCTCATCGCGGCGCGAGTTTTGCGTCTTTCTGCTTGGAGCCGCTGCTGGAGCCGAACCAGAAATTCATGATCTGGAGGAGGCCGGCGGAGAGGATGCCGAGCAGGTACATCATGACGCGCTCCTGCATCTGGGTCATGTCGATGGTGGCGGTGAACACGAGGTAGAGGACGATGGCGAAGGCGACGACGTAGATGCCGCTGATGACGATGTGCGGCAGCATGTTGACCTTGGCCAGGCTTCGGGCGCTGGCGCGATCCTGCGCCTCGAGCTGTTTCTCCTCGATGCCGATCCGTTTCATCTCCAGGCGGAACTCGTTGTCCAGCTCTCGCAGCCGGGCGAAGGTGTCCGGGCTGGCGGTGGCGATGGCGCTTTCCAGCTCGGCTTCGTTTGCGTTTTCGTCGCCCAGCAGCCTGCCGGCGAGCCAGCGGGTGGCCATGCCCCCGAAGGGGCCACCGAGGGCGGTGCCGAGCACCGGGGCGACCGATTTCACCAGGTCTTTCCAGTTCATGCGTCGTTCCTCGTTACTCGTTTACGAATAGGCCCGGCGCAACCAGCCGGTTTCCCATTTCTTGCGCACGGGATCCCTGGCGATGAGGACGCGATAAAATCCCGCGGCCTCGCTGCGCAGGGCGGCGAGCAGGACCTCGGCATCGAGGCCGTTGACAGCCGCCAGCGTGTTGCGGCCGATGATGCCGTCTTCGACGAGCGGCCGGCCGGCGGCGCGGCAGGCCCGCTGCAGCAGGCGGTGCGCCTGGCGCGCGCCCATGTTCACGGCCAGGTCGAAGACCTTCGTCGCCAGTGCCTGGTCCCGGATGCGGGCATAGCGATGACGGTCCCACCACATCACCTTGTAGATGTGTTCGGCATCCTCGCGCGACATGGCGCGGATGTCGTCGATGTCCACGTCGCCATCGGCGTCGATGTCGCCGATCAGTTCTCCGTCCAGCTCGCCGGCCTTGCGAAGATAGCGCAGGCTGATGCCGAAATTGGTGGCGCCCCCGGGATCGTCCGGATCGTTCACGTAGCCGCCCTCGTGTTCGAGGACGGTATCAATCGCCAAATTGAATCGACTCATAATCAAAATACCGTTTTTTCATGAACATAGACCGCGCCCTGATCCCCGTACGTTTCGTCGAACCCGGGCGCGCCGATGACGACGATGTGCCCTGCGGGCGTGATCGCGAGCTTGTCGCCGTAGCCGGCGTCCCCCGTAGCCGCATCGGCGGCCGCGAACTTCCGTTTTTCCGTCCACGACCCATACTGTAGACGGTGCCAGTAGACCTTGCCCACGCCGCTGACACCGTTGACCGGTGCTCCGCTGCTGGTCGACACGAGATGCCGGCCATCGGCGGACAGGGCGACGCGCTTGCCGAAATACAGATCGCCAGGATATGAGGTCAGCTTCTGCCGCTGATACCAGCCCGATTGATTCCGGGTGAAAACGTAGACCGCCCCGCGATCCGTTTCGCTGGGATCGGCATAGGGCGCCCCGGCCGCCAGCGTCTGGCCATCGGCCGAGAGGGTCACCGAGGAACCGAGCTGGTCTCCGGCCGCGCCGTCGCTCGCGGTGACATACGTCGGCCCGGACCATGCCGTGCCGCTGCGCTCGTACACCCAGACCTGTCCCTGATCGGCGTTCGTGGTATAGGCTCTGCCCGGCACCCCGACTGCGAGCACGTTCCCGTCTGCCGAGAGGGCGACATCGCTACCGAAGTAGTCATAGGCTGACAGAAACGAATCTTTCAGGATGGCCTGCTCAGTCCATGTGGTTCCGGTACGCGAGTAGACATAGACGGCACCCGTATCGGTCGTCGTCGAATAGTCGGTCAATCTCGATCCGCAAGCGACCGTGTCGCCATCGGCGGAAATCGCGACTCGTTCTCCGAAATAGGCACCGAGACCGTCGCTGGCCGACAACTTCGCCTGCTGGGACCAGCCGCCGCCCGAGCGCACGAACACATAGGCGACGCCCATGTTCGAGCCATCGTTCGCGGTGTAATAGCCGACGACCACGGTGTTGCCGTCCGCGCTGACGGCCACATCGCTCACATAGCCGATATTCGCATCGGTGGCATAGAATTCGGCCTGCTGCGCCCAGCCGCCGCCGCTCTTGCGATATTCGTAGATCCGCTGATTCCGCGCCAGAATCAGCGTGATGCCATCGGCGCTGATGGCCACGGCTTTGCCGAAATTGACGCTGGACAGGGCCAGGCCGAGGATCTTCGTTTCACGGTTGAATCCCATCGACTTGAGCAGCGCATCCATCGACAACGCGCCGGCCAGCGCCTCTGCCGTCACCGCCCGCGAGGCATCGGTGCCGGCGGCGGCTTCATCGACCGTCGCCAGCTCCACGAAGCCCTGGGCCGTGGTCGACGCCGGAACGAGCTGCGCGCCGATCTCGGCCAGCAGTTCTTCCACGTTGGCACCCGTGAAATAGCCCATGGCATCTTCGACGCCGACCAGACTGGCGCCATCGCCTGCCGAGACCGAGGCGAGCCGCGTGAGGATCTCGGCCAGGGCCGCCTCCACATCCGTGGCCGTGAACAGATTGCCGGCATCTTCGATGGCCACCATGCTGGCGCCATCGCCTGTCGTGGTGGCGGCCAGGCGGCTCAGGATCTCGGCAAGAGCCGCCTCCACGTCGCCGGCCGCGAACAGGTTGCCGGCGTCCTCGATGGCCACGAGCGAGGCACCCGCGCCGGTGAGCGTGGAACCGAGTTCGTCATGGGAGACGCCGGCCACCCGCACCCAGCGACCGGCCGCCTCGTCCGCCGCGAAGCTGGCGGCGGCCACGTGCGCGACCGCGCAGACCCAGCTATCGCCGTTCATGGTGACCAGATCCGCATTGACGTATTCGGTCCCCGACGACCAGGCGCCGCGCGGATTCCACTTCCCCGTCATCAACGCCTTGGTGTTGGGATCCAGCGAATCGGGGTGAATGATCTCGTTGGCGACTTTCGTGTCGTCGCGCTGCAGGAGCGCCAGGTTGGCGAGCACCTGGCTCAGGGTGAGCGCGATGGCCGACAGCTCGGCGTCGAGTGCGGCGGTGCGCACGGTGCTGCGCCCGGCGACGGCGTTGGCTTCCTCCTGGCTGAAGTCGGTGGTCGGATCGTAGGGTGTGGGCTGGGCCATGTGTCCTCCTATTCGTTGGCGAACCGGATCCGGTTCAGCGTGCCGAGGTTGCGTTTCGTCACGTAGACGCCGCCCCGGTTGCGCGTGGAATACTGCAGGCGCCGCTTCAGGGAGCCTTTCAGATGTTCCTGGCCGATCCGGAACGACGGGTTCTTGCCGTTGAAGCGCTGGATGGCGGCCAGGGCTTCGCGGATCCCGTCGCCGTCTCCGGTCATCATGGCCATCGCCCAGCGGTTGACGAGGCGGGCCCGGCGTTTCGCGATCCGGTCGTCGTAGTTGTAAAAGGCGCGGTTGGCGTCGTAGCGCTTCGCCACCCGGCCGGGCGTGAAGCCGCTGGCCTGCAGGCCGATCTCGTAGGGCGAGAGCTCGCCGATCAGCACGTCGCCGCGCAGGTTCTGCAGGCCCTCGCTCGCGTAGCGCCAGGCCTTCATGGCGTCTTTCGCGACCTTGGGCATCATCGCCTCGATGCCGCGGTACAGATGCCCCTCGCGCACCAGTTGCGTGCCGCGCCAGGTGTTGACGCCGATGGCCGCGACCGGGCCGGCGAGCTGTTCCAGCCAGTAGTCGGCGGCGGCCTTGCCCTCGAGATCCCGATCCGGGCTGCGGAAGAACAGCTCGTTCAGGCTGATCCGATCGCTGATCCCGACGCCGGTCAACGCCTCGACCGGGCCGCGGTACACGGCGTCGGCCGCCCTGGCGCCGAGATGATCGTAGAGGAAGTTGCGCACCTCGGTTTCGAACGACCAGGGGTCGTCCTCGTCGTCGAACAGCGCTTCGAGCACCAGCTCGACCAGCCACAGCAACGGCATGGCGTTCATCCCGCCGGCCAGCGCCGTCATGAACAGGATCCCGGCCAGCTTGCGCCGGGCCAGGCGGGCGGTTTCGACGTCCACGTCCACCTGCTTGCGCAGCGCCTCGATGCCGGTTGCCCGGGCCAGCGCGTTGCGGGCCCCGGCGCGGGCCGGGGCGGTGGCGAGCTGCAGGTTGCGACCCAGCAGCCAGGCCATGTTGAGGCTGTACTGCTTGAACAGCAGCAGCACCTTGGCGCCGTTGCTCTGCATGAAACGGGCGCGGTTGGCGTTGCTGTACTCGAAGTGGCTCTCCAGGGTCAGCTCGCGGGCCTTGTCGACGGCCGCCTCCACGCCCAGACCGCTTGCCCTGGCCAGCCGGTAGGCCGCCATGGCCGTCACCTGGCGGTTGAAGACTTCGGCGCGATGGAACAGGAAGGTCACCACCTGCATGGCCTTCGCCGCGCGCGTGGAATAGATGGACGACGGCGTTTCGGACAGACCGGCGAGGTCGTGCGCCAGGGTCTTTTCGATGACCCCCGCGTCCACCAGCACCTGGTAGGCGCGACGCTCCTCGTCGCTCAGGGCGGCCTCGATGTCCATGCCGCCGGCGAAATAGTCCCGGCCGGCCTTCTCCAGCGCCCGGAAGGCCTTGCCCATGCCGAACTCGGCGCCCAGCACCGGAAACGCCACCAGCGGCGTCTGCAACGTGTTGACCAGCGCCGCGGCCGGAGTGAGGCCGAGATAGAAGACGAACCCGGCGCTGGTGAGGAACTGGGCCAGCCAGTGGCTCTGCGGGTTCATCAACCATTGGTGGCGCTTCTGCAGCTCGTTGAAGATGTCGGCCGCCTTGTTCGGATCGGACGACGCCGGCACCGACTCGCGCATGTTTTCGAGCAGCGTCTCGAGCTTGTCGGCATGGCGCAGCCTGGCGAGCTGATGGGCGCCGTGGAACATGTCGCGGGCGAAGGCCCGCAGCGCGTCCTGGCTGTAGCCTTTCGTTTTCTTGCGATGGATGAAGCGCTTGCGCAGCGACAGATCCGGCAACGTGGAGAGGTAGAGCTGGTAGATCTCGTCCTTGACCTTCTCCGCGATGGTGCCGCTGCCGCCGGTCTTTTCGATGATGTCGACCACGTCCGCCACGAAGCCCGCGCTGGCGCCCTGCAGGGCCGGGGCGTTCTCGAGCTTCTTTCCGACGGTGACCTTGTAGCCGGCCCGGCGCAGCGCGGCGGCCTGGCGGCGCTGCTGATCGCTGCCCTCGAACATGTAGAAGCGCGTCTCGGCGCCCTCGCCCTCGCCCTTCTTCGCGCTCACCCAGAACTCGCCGAAGCGGGCCAGCGGGAAGTAGGGCCCCTGGACGGTGACCTTCTCGAAATGCTGGCGCAGCTTCGCCTTCAGCGCCCGCTGCTCGCTGGCCGACAGCTCGGCCCGGTCGATCCGCTCCTGCAGGGCCTGCTGAGTGGCCTCGAAGCGCTGGCGGTACATGTCGCGCACGGCCGCGAACAGGGCCTTGGCCTCGGCGGGCAGCGCCTCGTAGCGGCGGCGCAGCGCCGGCCAGGCCTCGCGCCGGCCTTCCTCGAAACGCATGGTGGCCAGGGTTTCCTCGATTTCCTGCAGGAACTTCGCCGTGCCCTCGCCGCCGCGGCCCCGCGCCTTCTGCTTGAGGATGGCCACCTTCCTGCGGCCCTCGGCGATGTCGATCACCGGCGCATAGTCCTCGCTCGGATCCACCCCGGCCACGGTGGCCTCGTGCATCAGGCCGGCCAGACGATTGGCCGCCTCGCGGTCCTGCGAGAGGAAGGCCACCCAGCGGTTGGCCAGCTCGCCGGCCTCATTGAGCAGGGCGTTGCGATCCGCATCCATCTGCGAAGCGATCTTCACGTATGTTCCGATCTGCGGCAGCACCCCCTTGCCCACGTCGGCCAGCATCTGGCGGGTGAGCAGCCCGTAGGACTCGGCCTTGAGCCGATCCAGGGCCACGCCGGCGCGATCGCGCAGCGTTTCCTGCGCGGCGGTCTCGAGCGCGTCGAGCATTTCCGGCTCGGCGCGCGAGAACGACGGTCCGTTCCCGCCCTTGCCCGTCTCGCGCGCCTTGTTTTTTTCAGGCACGGAACTATCCTTCACCGGCACCTGCACATCGCGGCGATTCGCTTCCGCCGTTTCCCGGGAAACCCCTTCACCGTTGCGCCCCGCCGGATCGGCGGCTATATTTTCCGCCGGGGCCTGGTGAGCTTCCCCGGAGGGGGAGGCAGGAGCCGAAGACCCGTTTCCCTGTGCCTCGCCGAGGTACTCGGCAATGGAGAGGTATCCGGGTTTCATGCTGCTCACGATACGCTCTGAGATGCGTCCGTCCCGGCCCAGGTCCCCACTCTTCTTTTTCATCTTCCCGGCGATCGACCGGCGCGTCATCGGATAGACGGACACGATCCGGTAACCGCCCATGCCCTTTCGCTCGAACCGGAAGTCGATCCTCAGCGAAGGCACCCCGCCTGCGCCCTGCCGGAAGATCGTGATCCGCCCGTCCGCATGCGGGAACCAGTCGTCGGGGCTCGCCAGCACGTATTCGACATCCTTTCTCACCTCGTCCGCCGAGCGGTAGTATTCCGCGTGACGCCGCTGCAGGGCGGCGAAGTCCGCGAACAGGCGGATCGGTCCCTCGAAGCCCATCCAGCGCGCCGTGCGCGGCGGCACCGGCACCTCGCTGAAGCGGGTTCCGCGCGAAAACATCCGCTCATCGATCCGCGTCCGCTGGGCGGCCGACGGCCGGTCCGACTCGAGATGGCGGGCGGCCTTCACGAGCATGGCGCGCAGATCGGCGACCGAGAAGCGGATCGAAAAGCCCAGCTTGCGCAGGAAGGCGCGCAGCGCATCGAGCAGGCGCACCAGCAGCGGATGGCGCACGCCCTCTTCCGCCAGGCGGGCGATGATTTCGCGCGCCTGCGTATGGGGAGACAGCTCGCCGTAGGCGGCGTCCACCGCCGCGGCGAGGCGCACGATGACAGGATCGCCCTGCTTGCGCAGCCACTGGACCCGTTCGAGCACGCTGTCGAGACGGCGGCCGAGGATCGCCTCGAGGCCGTAATGGCCCACGGCTTCGTGAGCCAGGGTGCGCAGGACCGCCGTGCGATCCCGCAGGCCCGACGCCACCAGGTAGATGGCGTTCGTTTCCGGATCGTGCACGCCCTGCACGGTGCCGATGCCCTCCTGGGCATCGGCCTGGGCCTGCACGTGCGCCGGCAGATCCGCCATGCTGGCGACCACCTGCACCCGCGGCGCGTTGCCGCCCCACTTCAGGATCACGCCGGCGATGATTTTCTCGACCGCGGAGACGGAAAGCCCCGCTTGCGCGGGGCTTTGCTGCTGCGCGGCGGCCGTCTGCCGCCCGGGAGGCCGCTGGCGGGAGAGATAGATGTTGTCGGCCGCCGCGTCGAAGGTGTCGCGATTGTCCACGCTCTTGATCTGCGTCGGCTCGAAGGCGATCACGTAGGTCTGTGGCCGCTCGCCCGGCACCTTCGGCGTCTCGACATAGATTCCGTCGTAACCCTGCGCCTGCAGCTCGGCGGCCCGCGCCCGGGCCTGTTCGACCGACTCGAAGCCGGCGAACTCGGCGAGGCTCATGCGGTAGGGATTGCGGATGTTGGTGACCAGTTCCATCACCTGGCCGCCGTCGCGGTAGTGATCGGCCTGGTCGCGGTTGGTGGTGAGGAAGAAGCCGAGGCCGGAGGCGGCGTGGCCGCTCGCCCCGATCTTCGCCTTGTCGAAGGCCTCGAACACCGCCGGCGTGCCGTGATACATGATCTGCGGCTCGCCGTCGGGCTGGCGGAAATAGCCATCGCCGAACCACTTGCGGAAGAAGGGCGAGTCCCAGCCTCGGGCTCGCCACTCCTGCCTGGCGTAGGCGACGATGTTGGGGTTTTGCAGTTCCTGCGGGGTGAGGCCGGCGACGAAGGCCTGGGCGTCTAGATCATCGACCTGAATTTCGCCTTCAGCCGCCGGAACTCCTCTTCCGTCATCATTTTGGGCTGCGGCAGAGTCATGGCCTCCTCGTCCGTCACCGGCGTGCCCGGCACGGCCGGCTGCATTCGGGAGCACACTTCCCGGCGCACCCGTTCCCAATCTTCCGGGCGCGGCTGCAGGGTCACGATCCTGTTGGGTTTCGTCTCGTCCATGTACCGCAGTATAGCCGTTCGGCGGCGATTCGCGAGAGAAAAGCGGCGCCGCCGGCGCAGTGGCGGGAAGCGGCGTTTCCCGGGAAGCGCCGCCCGGTTCGACGCCCGGCGACCGGGCCTGGCCGGCCACGCCGGGACGCCCCGCCGTCACGGCGGCGGCCCGCTCCGGCATCAGGGCCTGCCGGGCCATGGCCTCGGCGTCCGGCAATTGCCGCTCGTCCACCGCCTGGTCAAGCGCCGCGCCGAGCCGCGCCTGCGGCGAGCGCACCGAGCCGGCCAGGCCGCCGCCGACGATGCCGCCGATGGCCACCGAGCGGGGCACGCCCTCGTACCACGGGCGACCGGTGGCCAGGTTGGAGACGATCTGCTGCGGCCCTTCCTGCAGCATGCCCTCGTTCACCGCGCCGAGCGCGCGGCGCAGGACCTGGCCGCCCTTCTCCGCGAACAGGCCGTAGCGGTCCGTGAGCGTCACCAGCGCGGTGTTGGCCCAGAACACCCTGTCGGCCATGGCGGCCGCCTCCTCCGGGCTTTTGCCCTCGGCCAGCAGCCGCTCGTAAACCCCGCCGGCCTCGGCCGCCGCCTCCATGCCGCCGGCCGCCCCGGCGCCGAGCCACAGGGCCATGCGCGGCGCCGTCTGCGCGAAGGCCTGCGCGCCGCGCACGATGCCGACGCCGGGCACGAAGAAGGCCGCGGTGGAGCCGAAGCCCGCCGCCAGATCGTCGAAGAAATTGGGATCGGCCGGCATCAGATCCGCCACCTTCGCGCCCATGTCGGCCTGCAGCGAACGCAGGCGCGGATCGCCGCCGGCCAGGCGCGCCAGGTAGCCGGTCATGCCCTGCCAAGTGGCCAGCGCCCCGGCGGCCACATCCTTGCCGGCCCGCGCCAGCGGGCCTGTGCGCGGCCCGGTGGCCTCGCGCCAGGCCTTCAGCGACATGCCGCGCTCGCGCGCCGCGTTCCGATCGATGGCGTACACGTCCGCCTGGGCCATCGCCTTCGGCGTCTTCTCGCCCTTGCCGGCCTGCAGGGTGGCCAGGTTCAGCGCCAGATCGACCGGCGTCTCCGGCGGCATCGGCTTCGCCACCGGCCCCGGCACGCCGGCGGTCTCGTCCGCCTGCATCGCCCTCAACCCCGCCGGGGTGGACGTATCGTAATCCTTGATCGTCACCTTCGGCGCGAAGGCCGGCAGCCGCGGCAGATCCGGCGTCAGCCCTTCCCGCGGGTTGCCGTAATAGGCGCGGTTCCCCAGCTCGGAGGGCGCCACCGTCACCGGCGGCAGGTCGAGCGGCGCAGGCGCTCCCGGCAAGGCCGTCGGCACCTTCAGCCCCGGCGGCAGCGCCGCGGCGAACGCCTCGGCCAGCGCACGGCCCGGCGGCTCGGTGGCCGGCGGCGTCTTCCCGTCCGCGGCGAGCCCCAGACGCGCGCGAAACGTCTCCTTGGGCATGTCGGCGTAGAACTACTCGTACAGCGCCGAGGCGAGCTGCTCGTCGCTCATGTCGCCGTACTGCGGATAGCGCTGGCGGAAGGCCTCGAGACTCACCGGCGCAGCCCCAGCGGATCGGCCGGATCGGACGGCCCGGTGCCGGGCATGGCGGAGGCCTCCGGCGATCCGAACCGCTGCGAAAACTCGTAGGCCCGCCGCGCGATCGTCTCGATCATCCGCTCGCGCCAGGCCTGGTACTCAGGCGAGCCCATCTCGATCCCCTCGGGCGGCGGCATCATGTTCACCGTCTCGGCGGCCTGCATGTAGGCGTTCATCAGCAGATTGCTCACCGGTTGCCGCTTGGCGGTGTTCGCCAGGCGCACGGCCTCCTCCTGCGGGTAACCGAGCCGCTGGTAGTACTCGATCATCCGGGCCGTGTTCGGCAGACGCGCCCCGCCACCGGCGCCGCTTCCGCCGGCCCCGCCCGCGGCCTGCGCCTTGGCCATGAACGGCTCCACGTTCAGATCGGTCTTGTTCCCGTAGGGGTCGAAAGCGATGCCGCTGCCGGTCACGTCCACCGTCGGCTTCCCGGCCATGGCCCCCATGACCCGGGCGACGGCTTCCGGTTGCGCCTTCCCGTCCAGCAGCTTGCGCTGCAGGCCGAGATTCAGGGCGCCCTGAAGCGCCGCGACGAGCTGATTCGCGTTGGTCTTGCCCGTGCCGATCAGATTCGCGCCCAGGGCCAGATTCGCCTGGCGAAAGCGGTCCTCCACCTCCGGGGTGGCCCAGTCCGGCCGCCCGTCCATCACGGGGTATTCGCCGGCCGGCGTCGGCGGGCCCTCGGCCTGCCGCAGCCAGCCTTCGTTCATGGCCCGGTTCAGCTCGTCGAGCTGGGGCTGCGTCAGGCCGGTGGCCCCGGCGAGGAACCGGTTGCGCCCTTCCTCCATCCCGGCCAGGCGCTGGCGCCCGAGTTCTGCGTCGGTTCGGTACTTGTCGATCCGCGCCTGCGCCAGCGCGCCGTCGAGCGCATCCTGCATCGCCGCGCGCGAGGCGCGCCGCTCGACGGCCGGCGCCATGGCGAAGGCCCTGGCCAGCTCGTAGGCGCCTCGCGCCATGGGAGCGTAGTTTCGTTGCGCCATGACTCACCCCTTGAACAGTGAACGTGGAATGTACGGACCCCGCTTGCCGGAATAGACCGGGCCATAGGTGCTTTGCGCCACCGGCTTGCCCGTGGCTGTTGTGGTCGTGCCGCCCGATGCGGCCATGCCGGCGCCATAGCCACGCAGGGCGCCGCCGACCGTTGTCAGAAACGGATCGGGCGTGCCGGCCAGTCGCGCGTCGGCCAGCCCGGCGCGGGCCATCGCCAGTTGCTCCTGGCCGATCAGGCCCAGGCGGCTGGCGGCATCGGCGTTGGCGAAGCCCTCCTCGGTGCGCAGATCCATCGGCCCGCGCACCCGGCCCATGAGCTGCGCCAGGCGCACGGCGGAATCGGCCTGCGCCGCGGTGCGCCTGGCGCGCTCCGCATCGAAGACCTGGCTGGTGCGCCCCTGCGTGGCCGCGCTCACCTCGCCCATGCCCGCATCGCGCGCCTGTTGCAGATACGCCGTCAGAGACCGTGTCGCCGCCTCGCCGGCCTGGTCGCTCGCCTCGAGGCGCTGTTTGGCGTCGTACTGCTGCGCGTTCTCGTCGGTAATGTCGATCACCTGCTGGTTGTAGCGGTCGTTGCGATCCTCGGCCAGACCCAGCGCCCGGCGCACCCGCGCCTGGGCATCCTGTTGCGCCTTGTACTGCAGCGCCATGCCGACGCCCATCATGATCAGGCTCGGTTCGCACATGCTCATGTCCTCCCGTAGTAGCTGCGCGGGTTGGCGTAGAAGGTGCCGCCTCTGCCACGGCGGTAACCACGGTTCCTGGCCTGCTCGGTCACGTAATAGCCGTAGTCCGAGAACACCTGCCCCAGGGCATCGGCCATCGCGTTGCTGCGGGCCGCCTCGAGATTGTTCTGCAGCGTGGTCGTGGCGCTTTGCACCGCGTTGCCGGCGGACATGCCGGAACGGATCCGGGAAATCAGATCCAGTCGCGCCTGCTCGTCCGCCGTGCGCAGGCGCGTGGCGGCCGCGTCGGCCCGGTTGCCGATGTCGAGCACCCCGCGGTTGTACTGCTCGAGGATGTTGTCTCCCACATCCAGCTCGGAAGAGCCGCCGATCACGCCCCGCCGTGCCAGGCCGAAGCGGGCCTGGCGTTCCGTGTCCTGCCGTTGGCGGTTCAAATCGTTCATGTAGTAGTCGCGCACGTCCTGCCGGGTCCGGTCGTAGAGCTGCGTGCGCGCCTGGGCGTTCTCGTCCGCCGCGGCCCGCAACCGCGCGTTCTCGGCCTCCCACGCCTGCAGGGCGCGGTCGTAGGCCGCCTTGTCGAAGACCCTGCCGCCATCGCCGGTATTGTCGGTATAGTAGAAATCCTCCTCGCGCGGTTTGGGCGTTTCCGTGTACACCCCGAACAACCGGTTGACGCGCGCGATGGCCTCGTTCTGCTTGCGCTGCCGCTCCGCCTCGCGGGCCGCCGCGCCGCCGTCGCCGCCTCCGCCTCCACACATGACTCACTCCTCCCGCGTGATCGCGTACATGAAGAAATCCTCGCCATCCTTGCCCAGGGCCCGCAGCACCGCCTCGCGGCGCATCCCGACCCGCTCCATCCAACGGTGCGCCTCCACGTGAAAGGCCGCCGACCAGGCGTGGATCCGGCGCAGCTCCCCGGCGAGCAGCCTGTCGACGACCTGCCGCACGTGCCGCGTGACCGACAGCGCCACCTGCGGAAACGCCTCGGTGGTCACGAGCCAGGCCGTACCGACGCCCGGCGTGTGCAGCGCCACGCCGCCGATGGCCGCCGGCTCCCCGACCGCGGTCGTGGCGGCCCAAGCCACGCCGGGCAACCGGAACGAATCGACGGCGAACCGGTCCGGATCGTCGTCCCAGCGGGTCGCCATCACCTCCGCGAAATCGACCTCGCGCATGCGCCGCGCAACGTACAGCGCCTGGTCGATGGTCAGCGGCGCGATCACACCGGCACCTGCGCCCGCAGTTGCTTGATCAGATTGTCGATGTTGGCCTTGGCCGACACGCCGGAGACCTTCGTGTCGAGCCGCACCAGGTTGTCGAGATAGCCGGCGCGGGGCTGCGTCAGGCGGCCGAGCAGCGTGTCGAGATCGGCCTTCAGGTCCTGCAGCAGCCCGTACCGCACCGTCAGGGTGATCGCTCCGCTGGTGTAGGCCGTCACGTTGCCGCGCAGTTGCGTGTATGCGCCACCGGCGTTCAGCAGGCCGCCGCCGTCGGTGAACGTCCCGAGCGGATGCCAGACCGTGCCGCCATCCACCGAGGCCTCAATGGCCACGCTGCCCACGAACGTGCCGCTCACCTCGAAGCTGTGGGCGCCGCCCTGGTAGCGAGGCTCCGCGGAGAGATCCAGCGCGGTGCCCGGCCCGGTCGCGGCCGCCGCGTCAAGCAGCGTCGTCAGCCGGGTGCTCATGCACCTCTCCTGCCTGCACGAACAGCGTCAGCCCGAAAGGCAGCCTCACCCACCAGGCGTAGGCCAGCGCCTGCCATCGCCGGCGGAAGGTGCGGATCTCCACACGCTCCCGCCGCGGCACGGGATCGAGCAAACAGATCTGGTACACGTGGACATCCCACATCAGATCACCCCCAAGGCGTCGTAGTAGAACGTGAGCGCATCGATCTGCACCGGCTGATCGGTGGTCGAGGTGATCACCGGCGCCACCGACGTGGCCGTCACCTCGACGGGCGTCATGGCCCCCGGACGGGTATCGCCGCCGAGCGGCACCGGCTCCGTGATCCGGCTCGTATCCCGCGGATCCCACCGCAGCCGCAAATCGGCCTCGCCCTGAATCACCGCATCGACCCCGACGATCCGCTTCATCACGCCCGGCAGCTTGAAGTCCAGGAACGGCATCTCCATCACCATCTCGTACATGGCGCCGTCGTCGGTATGCACCGACTCGTCCACCTGGTAGACCTCGTCCGCCGAGCGGACATAGAGCTTGCCGGCCAGCTCGGCCATGTCGTCGATGGGCACCCCGAGGTCGTATTGCGCCCAGGCGCTGATCTTCATGGTCCGGGAGAAGGTGTAGGTGAACACCGTCCCGCCGATGGCGCACCAGTACTGCCCGCCGCCGGCGTAATAGGCCGACACCGGATCGATCCCGCTCGTCAGCAGCGGCGTCACCAGCGAATCGATCGGACTGCCCACGTCCACGTCGGTCAGGTTGTCGGTGGCCCCGCGCATGCTGATGGAGCGGAACCCGTAATCCGACAGGAAGAAGCTGTCGCCGGAGACGTTGTTCACGCTGCGCGGCCAGCGCGTGCCGACACCGTTGATCGGCTTCTTGAACACGTGCAGGGCCGGGTCCGGATCCGGCACCCAGATCTGCGCGCTGTCGGCGAAGTACACCACCAGGTCCCGCTCCTGCTGGCCGAGGGCCAGGGCCTCGAGGGCGCCGGCCTGCTGCAGGCCCGTGGGCAGGAAACCGGCATCCTCGGCCGTCGTCCAGTCGCGCGGCAGACTGGTGGCGGAAAAGCGCACCACGTCGCCGTCCACCGCCCAGATCTTGGAAGACATCTTGATCCAGGAAGCCGTCTGCGGACAGTTGACGTCCGCGATGTGCGACGGCAGCGCGCCATCCAGATAGTGATGCCAGATGCTCCCGTCGGCGTATTCCACCGACACGTACAGAAACCCCTCGAACACGTCGCCCTTGTGCACCCGCACCACCGGTTGCGACGTGTCGGGATGCGCCACCGGGTTGGCCTGGAACAGCGGATCGGCGTGCGTGATGTTCCCGGACTCGTAGAAGGTGTGCAGCTTGCCCAGTCCCGCCACCAGGCCTTTCGTGCCGGCCTCCAGCGTCGCCACCTTGCGCAGGCCCGGGCGCTTGCGCACCACCTTGCCGGTGGTCACGTAGGCGTTCTTCAACTGCCGCAGGCGGTTCGCGTCGGAGACGCTCGGCCCCTTGCGCAGATCGAGGCCCACCTCGAAGCGGTCGAAGGTGATCGCGCGGGTCATGGGTAGTCGATCACCTTCGGCCGCGGCATCGGCGTTCCCGGCTTGTCGCCGACCACGTAGCGGCGCTGGCCGTGCTCCCCGCTCTTCAGCCGACGCAGCAGATCGGCCACCTCGTCGAAGTAGTCCTGCGCGTCGGGCTGGTTGTAATGCCGCTTGGCCTTGGCCAGGGCGTAGTTGAACAGCAGCGCATCGTCGATGGTGCAGCGGTCGCCGTCCTGGGCGAACCGCCCCAGTCGCCGGTAATACTCGACGCGCAGCGTGTAGCTCGCATCCGGCTGCGGCCAGATCTCGAGCTGGTCGCGCCGGTCGAACCGCCGGGGATGGAAGCGCGTGTCAGCGACCGTATCGTGGAAATACTCGATGCCCTCCTCCAGCGGCACCCAGATCCCGTGATCCAGCACCTGCACCGACACCAGGCGCCGCGGCTCCATGTCGTCCGGCCAGTCGTACAGGGTTTGCCCGGGGTTGACCGTGATGTCCCGCACCCGCCGCAGCTCGCGGAAATCGTACTTCCAGTACAGATAGTCCTGCGCCCGCTTCAGATAGGAATCGACCGTCGTGATCAGATTCCCGGCCGCGGCGCCCTGGGCCGCGAAGCCGAGGCGCGCCAGCACCTCGGCCCGCAACTCGCCCAGGGTCGGTTTCCCGGGCAACGCCATCAGTCGCTACCCTCGGTCATCAGATCCCGGGCCTGCCGGTAGAGCACCTCCACCGGCGCGTCCACGTCATGGTCCACGCCGGCCTCGTCGAGGATCTGGCTCAGGCCGTCGCGCAGCGTCTCCAGCAGCACCGCCTTGGTGGCGTTCTTGTGGAACGGGATCGCCATCTCGGCCAGGGCCGCCTGGATCTCCGCCTTGGCCATGTTGCCGTCGCCGTCGGCATCGACGCCGGCGGTGCCGCGCGTCTCGTCCCGCGTCGCGCTCTCGGCGCAGGCCCTGGCCAGGTTCGCCTTCTGCCCCTGGAACACGTACTCGCACACCGACACGTTCATGTCCGGGTGGCGACCGTACTTGCCGATCAGGCGCGCCCACTCCTCGTCCAGATCCAGCGTCACCACCGCCCCGTTCTCGGCGTAGTCCATCCCGTCTGGCAGTTGCTCAGGCACATGCACCGAGCCCTCGCCATGCTGGATCTCCAGGCAGGGCACCTCGTGCGCATAGATCGTGGTCGGGATCTTCTCCATCGGCCCGCGGTCCACCACCACGTGCACGCGCTTCGCGTGAATCTCGCTCATGTCATTCTCCTCGTGCGTTGGGGAAAGGTGGCCCGTTGACGTACCACGCCGGCCGCACGGGCCCACACGACCGGCGTGGCCCCCATGCGTCAGGCGATGGCCAGCACGGCGTGGGCGTTGCGGCGGTTGCAGCACACGGCGCCGCGCCAGGTCAGGCCCCAGTAGTACTCGTACTTGTCATAGGCCCGGGGCGGCTTGCGGGTCACCATGTCCTGGCCGTCGATGGGCCGCAACCGCATGTGGCGGGTGTTGATGAAGTAGCAGCGCTTCTCCCAGGGCGTGGCCGGCGCATACAGCGTGTCCAACTCGCTGAACACCGGGTCCCAGACCAGCTCCACCCCGTTGAAGTAGATGCCGGTGCTCACGCCTTCCTTGTGCCCGGACCCGCCGTCGATGTTCTTGGCGCCGGTGGGCGTGTAGTTCACCCTTCCGTAGGTGTTCATCATGAAGTTCCGGTACCCGTCGAGGAAATCGGAACCCACCAGAATGAAATCCGGCACGCCGCCGTTGCGGATGCAGGCCCGCCAGGCCAGCTCCATCTGGGTGAGGATGTTGCCGGTGGTGGTGGCCACGGTGAGGCCGGTGGCGGCGTGGTTGCGCCAGAAGGCGTTGGCGGCCGCATCGATGCCGCCGACGGTGCCGGTGGCCGGGGTCAGCGAAACGAGGGCGTCGAGGCCGATGACGGCGTCGGCATCCTGGGTGCCATCCAGGTGCAGGGCCTGATCGAACTTCTCCTCAAAGCCCAGATCCAGCGCCTCGATCTCCTCTTCCAGCAGATTGGTGAGCTGGACCCGCTCGGCCTGGGTGTGGTTCTTGCCCTTGCCGGACTCGTCGATGGTGATCCCGTTCTGGATCAGCCGGTCCTCGTCCAGCGCGAAGCCGTCGTGGGCGGAGCGCCAGGCGTACTGCGCCTGCTCGATGTTGCGCCGCTTGTTGTAGGTGACGACTTCCGAGCCGTTGAACCACTGGAAATTGGAGCCGTTGGACTTGCGCAGCTGCTCCACGATGAACTGCTTGTTGCCCGGCGCGGTCTTCTGCTTGGCCTTGAGGGTCTTCAGCAGCGGACGCTCGGTGTTGACCTGGTCGACCGGCTTGTTCTTCTGGTAATAATCCAGACTGATCTTGCCGGCGGCCGCGATCTCTTCTGCGGTGAAAGGCATGGCGATACTCCTTCAGTGTGGGTTGAACACGAAACGCGATGTTTTTCCCAGCACTTGAGGGAGACGAGGCCTCGATACTGTCCTGCCGGGCGCGACTCCGGCGATACGGCTAGTGCTGATGCCGGGCGATCAGTCGCCCAGCGCCTGTTCCACAGCCTGCAACATGCTCTGCGGAACCGGTTTGCCACCCCCGCCCGGTCGGGGCCGGAGCGGTTGCGGCGGATTCTCCTGCGGCGGTGGCGCCGGCGGCGCGGCCACCTGCATGGCGTCGTAGTAATCCGCCAGCGCCTGCTTCCACAGATGCGGCGGATAGGTAGCGGCGATCTCCTGCGCCTTGGCCATCAGCCGCTCGTGCTTCTTCGGATAGTCGATGTCGTTGGCCTGCCACTGGCTGGCGAGGGCCACGATTTCCTGCTGCGCGGCGGCCGCCTGCTGCTGGAGCGACTCCGCCTGCTGCCGCTGCTGCGCGGCCGCCTGCTGCTGGGCCTGGATGGCCGCCTCCCGGCGGCGCAGCGCCGCGATCTCGATCGCATCCTGTTCGCCCAGCTCCATGCGCTCCACCCGTTCGCGCAGATCGGGAAACTCGGCGAGCTGGTCGACGCCGGCCACCGGCTCGTTGACCAGGCGCGCGATGGCCGCCCGCTGCTCGTCGAGGATCTTCAGCGCGGCCTTCAGGTTCTCCGGATCGCCGCTCTTGACCAGATGGGAATACTCGACGAGCTGGTTGAACTCCTCGGGGGTGGCCTGCGAATAGCGGATGACCTCCCGGAACCCCTCGTTCTCCTCGCGGAAGGTCTCCAGCTGCCGCGTCACCGCCTTGTGCGACTCCACCAGCTTCTCGAAGCGCTCCCGGGTCTTCTCCTTCACATCCTCGGGCAGGGGCGCGTAGAGGTCCTCCTCGTCCGTTACCGGCGCTTCTTCCTGCGCCCCTTCGCCGGCTTCTTCGGTTTCCTGTTCATCATCGTCATCGCCCTCTTCATCGTCTGCCGAACCGTCGCCCTCCGTTTCCCGGGAAACCGGCTCGCCTGCCGCGTCGTCATCCTCCCCGCCCAGCTCCTCGGTCAGCGCATCGAGCAGGCTGGTCGGCTCGTTCCCGCCTTCGCCATCCGTCCCGCCAACGCCGTCGTCGTTCTCTGCCTCCGGCGCGTTCCCGGGCGCAGGCTGCGGATTCTGCCCGCCTTCGTCTTTTGTATTCATGGGGATCTCCTGTAGATTCAACTATCGCCGGAAGAACCCGGCCAACATCATCCTGCGCGTGCCGCGCACGACCTGCGCCGTGCCTGGCAACTGCGCCGTCTGCCCGAAAAACCGCATTGCGGCCGTGGTGGCGGTCGTGACGGTTTCTCGGATGATCGACATCGCCTGCCCAAGCAGACGCAGCGTCGCCGTGGCGGCCAGCAGGCGCGTTTCAGCAGCTACCTGGTAGGCCTGCCCGAGCCAGGACAGCGTTCCGCTTGCTGCCACGATCAGCGTCGCGGCGCTGACCGCATACACCCGCCCGACCTGCGACAGCACTGCAGCGGGCGCCACGATCAGCGCCCCCTGCGTGAGCGAATACCCCTGCCCGAGGAACGACACTGTGGCACCCGCTGCCTGGATAATCGTCGCGGCGCTCAGCGAAGTCGCCTGTCCGGCATGCGCGAACGTCGCCGGCGACGCCGAAATCGTGACGGCACCGCCGCCAACAAGCACGGACTGGGCGGCGGCGCTCGAAAACCAGTAGAAGGTCATGGGCTGTCGACCGACCAGGCGAACGCCTTCGCGACCCCCGCCGTCTGGTTGATGGCGAGCATGAACTCATGCTCCGAATGCAACGGCGGCAGCAGGATCACCGGATTCGCCAGCGCATCCTGGTAGGTAACCGGCAGTCGGTAGACGATGCCGGCACTGGCACCGACGGCCAGCGTCTCGGTCGGTAACACCTTCATCCGAATCGTGAACTCGACCTCGTCTCCATCAGCCATGTTCGCCAGATTGAACGACGCCAGGTAGTATCCCGCCGCCGTCTGGCTCGTCACCAACTCCTCGGTCCCGATGGCGACCGGCGTAATCGTGCCGCTTGCGATGACTGCCATTACCGCACCTTCTTGAACGTGTACCGCATACCCAGAGTCCATGGCGTGTGCAGCGTGGCCGCATCCGATTGCCAACGCACGGAAACCCTGTCTCCTTTCGAAAACGCCACCGGGATCTCGAACATGGACGGGTTGAAGGAATCCGACCAGCTCTGTATGCGCGTATGAAAAGCCGACACCCTCGTCTCGCTCCCGGCCGCCCCCACGCCCAGCTCGACGATGATGCTCTCGTCACCTTCGCCACCGGTTCTGTCTCCTGCTACGTTGGCGAGCCCCACGAGAGCCAAATCAACCTCGGCTGGGCAGGCGGCGCAGATTTCCGTCCACGCCGTCGACGCGTTGTCTGCGGTCGGATAAGGGAATGCGATCGCCGTATCCGACCCGACCCCGCCCAATTCCGCCATCGAGGAATGGACGATCTCCGCAAGCGGCGCCCCTTGCACGAACACCGGAATGAGAGACAGATACGTGTTGGGCGCGGTGACGAGACTGACGGAAATCCGCTCGCCCGCGTTCGCGTGCGCCTTTACGAACTGCACCTCCTTGCCCGAAGCGTCTGCGGTGATCAAAAACTCCCTGGAGATTTGCCGCTCTGACCCGGTCGCGCCGGCGCCGATCCGCAGAAAACCACCGTAGGCCGGGTTTTGAAACTGCGGACCGCAAATGACGAAGAACCCGTTCACAGTCGCGGGCAGCGCGGGAATGATCTCCACCCAGTTTCCCCAAACGCCGGAAGCGCCACTGACGACCGTTCCGAGGCTCGTTGCGTAGTCGAGGCCGTAATTGCCGTGGTTGACGATACGCGCCTGGAGATCGAGACGACTCACGATCGGATCTCTGCCGCCCGGCCTGCCGCGATCAACCCCTGCGCTTCGAGAAACGCCAGTCCATCGGCCACCCGCTGCGAATCGAGATGGACCTCGTTGGCCGCCCACAAACGCTCGAAGAACGCCTTCAGGATCAGCCTTACCTGCGGGTCCGCGCCATTGTCCCGCGCATCGATGATCGCACCCAGTTCCGCGTCGGTGAACCTGTCGAAGAACGCCTGGGTCGAGATCGGTGCGCGCCGTCGTGCGACCGCATCGAAGGCGAGGGTAACGGGATTCCATGTGTACCCGTTGCGAGGATCGAAGGCGAAGGCCTTGCTCGCCAGCCCCTTCTTCGACAGCTGCGTCGAATCCGGAACGCGGCTGCCGATGCTGACCAATGTCCCGTCGGCCACCTGATAGACCGCGTACCAGGCCATGCGTCTTACCTCGGGCTCGTGAACAGGCCGGACGCCGACAACTGGAACGTCAGCGGCCCGGCCACGTTGCCGAAATCCGCCGCTTCCGGATCGGTGAAGGCGATCAGTCTCCATGCCGTGGCATCCACCCCGGTCCGGTCATAGGCGATGAACCGGCGGCCGTTGGTGAATCCGGTCGCATCCTGGGCCCACACCGCCGGATCGTCCGCATCGAAAGTCACCAGGCCTGCCGTATCCATCGACACGATGGGGTTCAGACACGCATTGCCGCCGGCCGTGTAGCCGCCGCCGGACACCTCGTTCGTAATATCGCTGAAGTACTCGTGCAGATTCTGATCCGGCGTATACAGCGAGGACACGATAGCGATGTAGAGATTCACCGCATCCAGATTGATCTGCCGCGCATCCTGTTGGCCCTCGCGGAACGCATCGTAGAGATTCCAGGGCATCGCCTATCCCCCGTAACGTCGAATGAGTTGCTCGAGCGCATCGGCGTCGGTCGGCGTCTCGATCCCGGCTGCCGCCAGCAGATTCGCGCGCCGGCGGATCTCCTCGTGCAGCCGCGCGATCCGCTCCGGCGTCGCGCTCGACTTTCGGCAGGCCTGCCGGCAAGCCCGGATCCGAGACAGATGACGCACGATGGCCCGGCTGTCGTCTGGCGACAGATTCACGTGCACCGGCTGGCCCGTGTACCCCACAGCCGGCTCCGGCTTCGACTTCCGCTTGAACGGCCACATGATCAGTTCTCCCCTAGCATTTCGGTGATGCCCAGCTGGGCGCTGGTTCCGTCCACCGTGATCGCCGCGATGTGCGTCGCCGCCGTCGGCAAGCGCACGATTTCTGTTCCCTGCAGGAACAGCATGTCGCCGACGCCCGCCACCACATTGGCGTCGCCGAACTGGAGCCAGCAATCCTTGCTGGCCGACAGGCGGTACACGACCCCGTTGCCGGGCAGGGCCACCCTCGCCGACGCACCGCTCACGCTCAGGCTCGCGTGCGTCGGTTGCAGGGCCAGGATCGGAACCAGGTTCCCGAACTCGTCGAGCAATCCGGTAAACGTCTGCGGCGCCAGGCTCATGGCAACATCCCGTCACTGGGCCTCGGCGATGCAGGCAGGGGCATGCCGACGCCCTGCGCCGTGGCCGCCGCCTCCGCCTCCGACTTCATCGCCTCGGCATTGGTCTTGCGGATCTGCGCATCCAGCAACTCCATTTGCTTGCGCATCTCCGCCATCTGCTGCTGGATCTGCTGCAACTGCGCGTTCTGCCCGCCGTCCTGCGCGGCCTGGGGCAGGAACTCCTCCACGTCGAAGCGCTCGTCGAAGCGGCGGATGGTTTCCCGGGCCACGCGCACCAGCGCGTCCGCCGTCTCCGCATCGCCCGCCTTGCGCAGCTCGCTCACCTGCGCGATCAGCTCCCGCAGTTGCGGCATGAACTCCAGCCAGTTCTTCTGCTCCTGGATCTTGTTCGGCTTGCCGGTGGTCCCGGCGCGGATCTCGATCTGCACCAGGTCGAAGATCTCGTCCTTGCGCATCTGCGGCCAGACCGCGCCTTCCCCGGCCATGCGCTGCACCTGCGGCGGCGTCAGCTCCTGCAGCAGGATTTCGGCCACGTACTGCGCGATGTCCCGGATCCAGTCCTCGATGGCGTCCTGCATCTCCGTGGTGCGGCTCGCCAGGCCAGCCTGCATGATCTCCGCCTCGGTCGCGGTCTTGGCCCGCATCACCGAGCCGCGCGCCGCATCGCCCAGGCCCGACATCCACTCCATGTCGGCCCGGATCTGGCTGGTGTCGTATTGCGCCGGATCGATGGGCAACTGCTGCGCCACGTCGAACACCTCGCGGATCGGCCGGCCGTTGGCGTCCACGATCACCACCTCGCCGATCCCGGCCACCACCTTGCGCTGAATGTCCCGCTCGGGCGTCTCCGAGCTGGTCACGTAGTGCGGCTTGTTCTTGGCGCGCAGCTCCGCGTAGTCGGCCCGGGTCTGCTCGTACTCGTCCTGCAGGCCCTTGAGCATCTCCACCGTGGACATGGGCAGGAACTGCCCGTCCACCAAGTGCAGCCCCAGCGGGAACAGCGGATACCACTGCTCGCCGAGCTTCTGCGGCCGATACGGCGCCCTGGCCCAGTCCTCCTCCCCTTCGCAGAGGGTGTAAACCGTGTTCGACCCCTTGTGCCAGATCTCCCACACCGCCAGATAGGCGTCGTCGTCCGAGCGTTTGGCGCCGGCATTCTCTGCGCCGTCCGCCGAATAGAGCTTCGCCTTGCTGCCGGCCGCCTTGCCGAAGGCCTCCTCGTAGCGGTCGGGCCGGTACCAGATCCGGTGCGCGATCCACTCCGCGTCGGCGTAGCAGTCGAAATCCTTGATGCTCGGATCGACGAGCACGTCCTCGGTGAGCAGGCGGTCGATCACCACGCCCTCGGCCGCGCTCACCTCCACCTGCTCCTCGAGCGCCGCCACCTGCTGGATCAGCTCGGCCTTCAGCGCCTCGTTGTGCCGGCGCTCCGCCTCGTCCTCGCAGGCCTCGATCAGGTACTCGATCCGCCGGATGTTCTCCTGCGCATCGTTGATCCGGCCCTGGATGACCGGATCGGTCCGAATGTCGCGCTGGTAGATCACCTTCACCCAGCCGAGCTTCGTGGTCATCGCCGAGCGCACCGCGCCCTTGGCCCGCTTCTTGAGGCTGGCGTCCTCGAGCGAGCGGTTCAGCACGATCTCCAGCGTGCGCGCAAAGCCCTTCACCGCCGGATACTGTGCGGGGTCCACCGCCTCCGTGGGCGTGACCGCGATCTCCGGATTCTTCGCATAGATGTGCGGCAGCATCGAGGCCAGCGTCGCGTAGATCAGATTCGTGCGAACCTGCTCCTCGTCGCCCAACTCCGAGCGGCGGGTCCCGCGCACGTAGCGCCGGTGTTCCTCGATCTGCGCGTAGAGGCGCCGGTTGCCCTTCTTCGCCTCGTCGATGCGGCCGTTCCACCGCCGCACCAGGTCGCGATGCGGACGGCGTTCAGGCTCGTCCGTCATCCCGTCCCGGTCGCGGTCGGCGGCATCCTTCACGTCATGCCCTCGATCAGGCCATCACCAGCGCATCGACGGTGCCGGCGGTCCCGCCCGACACGGTCAGGCGCATCTGCTCGGCCATCTGCACCTCGGCGATCTTCAGCGCCGCGCCGGAACCCGAGAGCACCGCGGTCCAGGTGGCGCCATCGTCGACCGACTTCTCCAGCGCCCAGTTGCGATCAGAGCCGGCGGCCGGCTGGATCACGGCCACGCCGGAATCCTTGGCCATGTGGGGCGTGGTATCCATGCGCACGGCCGCGGAACTGCCCACGCCCTGCGCGGAAGCGATGGTCTTCACATTGAGGCTCATGGTCTTTCTCCTGTCGTTTTCACCGGTGAAAAAAACCCGGCCGGAGCCGGGTCAGATGCGAATGGTGCGCCGTTTCTCCGACGTCACCTTGATCAGCCAGTCGTAGGTGCCCGGCTTCGGTTCCCTGTTCTCCTCATCCAGCCGCAAGGCCCTGTGCCGGGAACGCAGCGAATACATTGCCTCGTCCCAGCAGTTCGAGACCAAAACCCCGTTGGCCAGCGAAAACGCGTGCGTCACCGGCACGGACAGGCAATACACATCAGACTTGCCTGCCGGCTCTACGGCGACGACCCGCAGCGGCCGCACAGCGTCTCGAGCAATACATGGCACGTCCGGCCGCTGCCCTGGTCGTAAAAAACGGCGCACCACAGAACTGACATTGTTTTTCCACCGTGCGATCGGTGTGAATGGCGCGCAAATGCTTCTCGTAGTGCTCCCGGTGCCATCGCCGTCCTTCCTCGCTTCCGTGCCAATTTGCCGCAGCGGCGGTTGCACCCGCCTTGCGTCCGATCTCGTGCAGTCTTCTTTCCCTGGCGTGATGACGCTGATGGATGGTGATCGGCAAACACTGTAGATTCTCGATCTGATTGTTGCGCTTGTCGCCGTCGACATGATGGATTTGATAGCCCGAAGGAATCTTGCCGCGATGCGCTTCCCATACGACACGATGAAGCCGTCTGCCACGCCTTTGGAAGTATCTCCCGCACAGGTAGTATCGGACGCCCATGAACTCCTGGATCGTGTCCGAGACAACATGCACACGCTTCTTCCCGTCAGATATCTTGCCTCGATCCACCCGTTCACTCCAACGAACCTGTGGTCAGGCGTGCATGTCACCTGCGTGCCATCCTCGAACCTGACCGTGACCACGCTGGCGGTCCTGCGTGTCATCCTGCAATGCGCGAACCGCCGCAAGCCGTCGACCGACACCACCCTGCCGGACCGCCCGACCAGGTCCCGGATGGCCACAGGCCCTTCGTCCGTCATCACCTGCGTATCGCCGACGAAGCAATGGTCCTCCATCTCCGTATCCACATCCTCCCAGTTGTGCGGATCGGGCATCAGCACCGGCACGGTGCGGATGAAGTGCACGCAAGTGTCGAAGACCTTGAACTTCTCCTGCTGCAGCGCCTGGATGATGGCCTGCGCCCCGTTCACGCGAGACCCGGGCCCTTTCGTGGCCTTCACCCAGCGCACGCCCTCGCGGCGGAAATACTCCTCGATGGTCTTCTCGCGCCCGTCGTTGGCGAAGATCTGGCTGTCGGCCGGATTGCGCCGGAACACCACCCCGGCATCCCGCTCGCGCTTCTCCGCCGCCAGCACCTTCCTGGCCACCTCCGTGGCCGACTCCCGGGTGCCCACCCCCGCCTTGCCGCCGTAGCCGTAGAGTTCCCGGTAGCGGTACACCACCCCCTCCGGGCTGATCGCGTACCAGCCGATGGAATACGGCGCCGCGAAGCCCCAGTCCATGGCCCGCCAGCGCGGCCAGTCGAGCGGAATCTCGAACGGCTCGACCACGTGCACCTTCGGGTTCCAGATCCCCTGCAGGAACCCGCCGACCACGATATCCCAGTCGCCCTCGCGCCAGGCCTTGCGCAGCTCCGGGTTCTCGATCCCGTCGAGCTGCTTCACGTACTCCGGGTCGTTCTCCATCATCGCCCGGTTGTCTTCCAGGTCCACATGGATGCGCACCCGGGCGTTGCCCTGGTCGTCCGTCGCCACCGTCCCTTCCGGCCCGATGTCGATGAAATGCTCCTTCACCCAGCCGTGGCCGGCCCCGTAGGGGTTTCCCGTGGAAACGTAGAAGCGCGGCACGCCCTTCACCGAACAGCGATTGCAGCTCTTCATCACCTCGTAGCAATCGTTGCTCGGCCAGTTGGTCAGCTCCTCCCAGGCGATGAAGGGATACTCGTGGCCGTGGTAGTTCCAGTAATCGTCCGGGTCCTTCATCGCTCGCAGGAACAGCTCTTCGCCGTCGGGGAACACCCACTTGTAGTCGCTTTTCGCGCTCAGCCAGCGGGCCTCGGGGAAGATTTGCGGGATCCAGCGCTTGCACTTCTTCACCACGTCGTCGAGGTGCTTGTACTCCCGGCGGAAGATGATCCCCGTCCACGCCGCCCCGAACCCCGTCCCCACGTAGCGCAGGTATTTCATGAGCAGGGTTTCGGTCTTTCCCCCGCCCCGGTTCCCCTCCGCGAAGATCTCCCGCACCGGGCAGGACAGAAAGCGCGTCTGGCCGCCCGGGAACGGCTGCCAGACGACTTCTACTTCTTGTTCTTGCCGTAATGCTGGTTCAGCCATTCGTCCAGGCTCACGTCACCCGGCGCCACGAGCACGCCGCCGGTCTTGATCTCCCCGCCGTGCTCCACCTTGTCGGTGAGCATCTTCTTGTGCTTCATCAGCAGTTCGAGGGAGCCCTTCTTGTCCCAGTTCCGGATCTTCGTCACCAGGGCCTCGGCATCCTTGCCCATCGTCGTCACCTCCACCGAGGCCAGAGCCCGGCGTGCCCGTTCCGGCATCTCGTGGATGGGCAACAGATTGCCGTGCGGGTCGAAATACTCCGCCGGGTCCAGGAACGCGATGGCCGCCACCTCGCGCAGAATGCGCTCCTCGCTCACGTCGGCCTTCTCCTCCGCCGCCTGCCGCTTGGTGGCCAGATACTCGGCCACGTGCGGATTCTTCAGCAGGCGCGGCCCGTTGGCCTCAGCGCTCTTGTCCGACGCCCCGTAGGCCAGCATGTAGCAGGCCTTGGCATTGCCCCGCACGGACGGATCCTCGCTGGCGCGAAACAGATCGCAGAAGACCTGCTGCTTCGGCGTCAGGCCGTTGATGTTTCGTCTCGCCACCGTGGTTCTCCGGGAAAAATTCGCTCATCGCCCGCCGGACCGCTCCAGGTGTTGCCACCGCTGCTCCAGCGGCGACACGCGCGGCCGGTACAGATCGTTGAACATGCGCTCCTGGCGTTTTTCCAGGCGCATGATGTTGCGGTCCATGTTCTCGAGGCGGGTCACCAGCATCTTCTGCGCGCCGTACATCGTCACGCCGCCGCTGATGCCGGCGATGATCACCGCCTCGATGATGCGCTGCACGTTCAGCCGGCTCGACCCCGCGGTCAGGAAGAACGGCAGCCAGTTGCTCGGATCGCCCAGATGCATTTCATCTCCCGAAAACGAAAGAACCCCGCCGAGGCGGGGTTCTGTTCATGGATTTGCGCGGATACCCGGCTGGGGAGAAATGCCCTGGGGGCATTTGTCCGAGTATGGAAAAATCGTAGCCGCTCAGTCCCGGTTTTGCAAGTCTGCTGAAACCATCCCGTTCTGGCGCGCCTTCACGAACCGCCAGGCCGCGTTGCTCCAGTCGTCCAGCACCCGGTATAGCGCCTCGTAACGTGGCTGCCACGTCTCGAACCAGCGCGACTTCGTCACACCGACCCACGCCGCCTTGAGCTGCCAGGCATCCGTGGCGCGATACCGTTCCGGATCGGCCAGCTCCGCGATCGCCAGCCCCGCCATGCGCCGCAGGCGCTCCCCGCCGGACGGCACGCGCCAGCGACCCTCGATGGCCATGTCCACCGCCGCCATCCACAGGCGGTATTCCAGCAGGTTCGCGCCCGACCAGTCGTTCGCCCACTTCATCCGCATCGCCGCGAACCAGTGGTCCGGCATCCCCGCGCAGTGCCATCCCGGCACCTCCGGATGACCGTCGTCCGCGACCAGCCGCACCGGATTCGCCAACCGCTCCACCAACTCCGCCGGCGCCGACATCGTCACTCTCCCCGGCACTCGAAGTGATACGCCGAATGCCCGTGGTAGCAGTCGATCCCGGCCATGCGGAAACCGCGGCGCACGATCGCATCCCGAATCGACTCGTCGAGCTTCCCCCGGCACAGAACCACCATGAACCCTCCCCGGCCGGAATCTTGCGAGACCGCCTCAGAGACGTTCTCGGCGGCTTTCCCGTCCTTGTGCGCCAACGGCACCACCTTCGCCTCGCACGCACCGCCTGCGCCCGTCTCTGCCGCCTCGTTCGCCTTCGCCGACACCGGCCCCGGCATGTAGTGCAACGCCTCGAACACGTCCTGCGCGATGCTCATGCGTCCTCCCCGGCCGGCACGCAGGCCTCGTCGTCGTCGATTTCCACCAGCAGCATCACGTAGCGCCGGCCGGGCCGCACGTCCGGTCGCTCATCGAGCGCGAAGGTCACCTCCACGCCCGTCGCATCCTCGCGCCGGTCGACGGCCAGCGATTCGCCGGCCATGGCCAGATACGGCCGGATTTTCCGCATCAGCTCGTGCAGCGCTTGCATCGTCTGGTCAGACATCGTCGCCTCCTCTCGCGTTTCCCGATCAAACCCGATCACGAACCGTCCCGCGCCGCGTCCTGCGCGCCCGGCATCGGCTCTTCGCCCTCCAGCGCCCGTTCCACGCGCCCCAGCAGCCGGTACATCTGCGCCAGATGCTCGCGCGCCAGCGCCACGTTGCGCGGCCCGGAGGGCGCCGGCGCCGGATGGCGCCCCCGCCGGTAATGCGCTAGCTTCGCCAGCTCTCTGAACTGCGGCAGCGTCGGCGCCAGCGTGTAGCGCTTCTTGCACTCCGCGTAGGCCTCCTCCAGCTCGCCGTCGCTGAAATGCGCCAGGTCCTGCGCCCACTCCTGCACCGTCAGCTCGTACATCGCCTCCGACGCGAACCGGCTCGACCACGAATGCCCGTAGGCCCCGTTGAACCGCGCGAAGAGCTTGTGGATGCGCTTCACGTCCACCTCAGCCCTCCTCGCCTTCCGCCGTCCCCTGGCAATGTTGCTCGAACCCTTGCGCAATGAATCCTGCGCCGCTTTTGCGGCGTAGCTGATGTGCGGCATGGGAACCTCCCGGCCTCGCGGCCTCGTTCGTCGTGGATGGGGAAAGCAGTTCTCGCACGATGGGCTCGAGATAGAACACGCTCCACGGCCTGCCCTGCTTCGCCTGCTGCGCCTTGCGAATCGCCTCGGCGAGCATCGCCCGCGTCGCCCCCGCCTGCAGCAGATCCGCCAGCAGCAGGCGGTGATCCACGCTCGTCGCTGCAGAGGAACGCACCCCCGCATCCACCAGCATCGCGATCGCCTCTCCCAGGGCCGGCACCTCGTCCGGCGCCTTGCCGCCGGTTTCGCTGGAAACGGCGGGCTGTGGATAACTCGGGGACGATCGCGCATCTATCTGTCTATCTATCCGGAGATCCGGAGGTATGCCCTTCCTCCCATGCCCCTCTCGTGCCCCTCCCGCCTGTGGAAAACCCGCGCGAGACCGCATGAACACTACATTTTCGCCACGCCCTACCCGTGCCCTTCCTTCCATGCCCTTCTCATGCCCTTCCTCCTGAAGACAGATCTCCCCTATGTCTGCCGATCCCTCGCAAAAATTCGGGTCGATCGAAGCCATCGGCAGGCGCATGACCATGGCGCTGAACTTCTCACGCGCCTGTGGCCACTGCACCAGCCCCGCCTTCGTCAACTGATCCATGGCCACCCGGATCTTCTTCTGGCTGACATGCTCATCGTCCCGCGTCCTGCTGCCCCTGTCGCGCTCGACGGCAAGCGTCTCCCGGATCATCTGATACGAGATCCTGCGCCTGAGTCCGACGACGCCATCACGGTAATCCATATATCGACGCAACACGCGCAGATAGAGCAGTTGCGCGAAATGCGGCAGTCCCTGCAACGCCGCATCCTCATCATCGTTCCACTGCGTGATCATCCATCCTCCTCCAGCACGAAACCGCCGCGCTGGCCGCGGCAGGATGGAAAGCGCCGGCCGTTGCCGCAGCGCACATCCCCGGAAGCCAGCTCGACGCGCCGTGCGCAGCACCGGCAGCCCCGCTCCCGGATCTGCATGCGCAACACCTGTTCGAACACCGGATCGCGGAAGGCCGCCCTCAATGGCGCGTCTCCGACCGGAAATGCGAAGCCGGCCGGGGCGCCGGCGCGCGTCCCCGGATCGCCGGCGGCGCATCGCCCGAAAGGCGCGACAGCGAATCGCTGGCGCCGGCCAGACGGCGCGCCGCGTCGTCGATGGTCTCGCGCAACTGCGCCACCTGGGCCGCCACATCCGTTGGCTGGGGCCGCGACAGGCCAAGCTCGTCGCACATGAACCAGATGGCGTCGTACTGGCGCGTCAGGCGCGTGATCGCGATGATCTCCGACATGCGGAAGAACTCCTTCTTCTCGCGCGACAGGCAGGACCGCACCCGCCCCGCGCCCCGCTCCGGATCGCGGCCCTTCCAGATCCCGTCCACCTCCGCCAGGTGATAGGCGATGGCGTAGGCGTCATGGCCCCAGCACATCTGGCGCAGCGCCTCGTAGCCGTCCACGTACCGGTTCATCTCGCACCTCCTGCGATCGTGTGTTGCATGGGGAAAGCGCCGCCCGGCACCATGCGAGGCGGCAGGGAAGAAAGGGCGCCGCCGCGCCGCGGCGGCGAAGCCGCCCCGGAAACCGCCGTATCGCGGCCTCGGGGAGGAGGGAGAATCGCGGCCCGGCGGCTCATGCGGCATCGTCCTCCTGCCGCCGGCGGCAAGCCGGGCACTGGCACCAGGACTCCTTCGGATAGAGGTCCGGGCGCAGCTCGTGGCGGCTGACCTGGTAATCGGTGGCGGCCTCGATGGCGAGGACGCGCTCTGCGGGAACGCCATGCAGCTCCCATTTGCGAACCGCTTCGCCAGATACGCCAAGCGCCGCACCGACGGCTGAATAGCTCCCGAAGATCACTTTCACTCTCTGAATCTGGTTCATGAAATGAGATTAGCAACCGAAAGTTGCGCTTGTCAACACCTGATAAGTGCGGTGGAAAAATCTAAATTACAACTTATGGTTGCCATGATTGATGAAAAACAAGAATTCTCGAAGCGACTTCATGCCGCATGCGACCTTGCCGGTATAGTGAAAGGCCGTGGGCGACGCGCCGAATTGGCGAGAATGTTTGGGGTTTCAGGGGAGTCAGCCAGAAAGTGGCTTGATGGCTTTTCTATACCAGATACAAAAAGAATTCCAGAAATAGCCAAGAAACTAGGTGTGCGTGGCGAGTGGCTGTTAACCGGAATCGGGCCAATGCAAGAGTCACCTATAACACGACAAAATCATGTTACTGAGCAGCAAACTCCTGCTTTTCCTGCTTTAGATTTTGGCGCAGAAAATGAAGTTGACATCCTCGCCATGGCCATTGAGGCTGTAGACGAACTCCAGGAGCGGACAGGTAAACGATTCATCGCACGCCAGCGCGCCAAACTAGAAAGTCTGATCTACCGCTATTTGATGATCGAGCTAGAGCTGATGTCGGAGATGGACGAAGATGAAATCAAGCGACACGAACCGTATTTTGGCGACTTCGACAACCTGATATCTATAGAGAAGGTGAAGGAGCATGCCCTCAAGAAAAAACGACGCGCTGCGTAAAGAGCAGCAAAACCTCGTCGAACAAATTGCCAACATTGTATCCGAAGCGGATGAAGCACCACCGTCATCCCAACCGTTCCCCGGGAAACGCGCCGACCGCATCCTCGCCAACCTGCGCCGCCCCCTCCTCGTCAGCGCCTCCTCGCTCCTGCTGATCGGCTTCGGCTCGGCCCTCGCCTTCGCCGTCAGCGTCGCCGCCCTCGAGCGCCAGGCGGCCCAGCTCCAGGACCTGCGCCGGTACACCGCCACCCTCGAAAAACGCCTGGCCGACTACCACACCGCCGCCGCCCCCATCCGCGACCTTCCCCCACCCTACCCCGAAGTCCGCTCCGGCTTCCCCGACTGGCGCATCTGCACCACCGACGACTGCGGCGCACCGCGCAACGAACCGTTTTGAGAATCACGCATGCCGCCGGAAAACGCCCCGACCTACAGCCTGACGATCGACCTCACCGTACTCGACCATCTTGCCGACGGTCTGTACAGCAGCGTGGCCGCCGTGCTTACCGAGGCCGTCGCGAACGCCTGGGACGCCGACGCACGCAACGTGCACCTCGACCTCGATATCGCGAACGACGTCATCGTCATCCGCGACGACGGCATCGGAATGACGCCGGCCGAGGTGAACGACAGGTACCTTCGCGTCGGCTACCGCCGTCGAACCGTCGGTGACGTTTCGGAAAGACTCCGCCGCCCGGTCATGGGCCGCAAGGGCATCGGCAAACTGTCTCTCTTCTCCATCGCCGACGAAATCCGCCTGGAGACGCGGCGCGAAGGTGGCGACGTCGCCGCGCTCGTCATCGACGTGCCGGAGCTACGTGATCGAATGGAAGATGGAACGTCCAACCGTTACGAGCCGCCTGCCGTGACGCCGGAACACGATTCGGAACTGGCCGATAGCGGTACCCTGATTCGCCTTTCACGGCTCAAGCCCAGGTTGCGAGACGCGCGCCCGGAATCGCTGCGTCGCAGGCTGGCGCGTCGATTCTCGGTGATCGGAGGAAATGAGTTCAGGGTCTTCGTCAACGGTACCGAGGTCAGATCTGCCGATCGCGAAGACCTGAAATTCGTTCAGTACCTCTGGGTGATGGAAGGCAGCGATGTGGACGAACCACCCAATCTGTTGAAACGGTTCGATATGCATGCCCGTGCCCCGGGATGGCCGCAAGAGCGTGTCGTGCGTGGTTGGATCGGTACCGTGGACAGACCCAAACAACTCTCCACGCCGGAAGGGAATCTCAATTCCATCGTGGTCATGAGCCGCGGCCGGCTCGTACAGGAAGACATCCTGCCGAAATTGCATGACGCCGGCATCTTCGCAAGCTACGTCACCGGCCAGATCGAAGCCGATTGGCTGGACGACAGCACCGGCGACGACATCGTGACCAGCGACCGACAACGACTTCGTGAGGATGATCCGCGAGTGAACGAACTCGTCTCGTTCCTGTCATCTCGTTTGCGCGAGATCGCGAACCGTTGGAGCGAATTGCGCGTTTCCGACAAGGCCGACGAACTGCGTGAGCAATATCCGCGAATCGACGACTGGCTAGGCCGACTCGACTCCGGCTGGCGAAGAAAGGCTGAAACGCTTCTCGGCCGTATCGCGGCCATGCCTCTGCCCGAAGAAACGGAACCGGCCGAGGCGCGCAAGGACCTCGTTCGCCACGCAATTTACGGTTTCGAGCGGCTGCGCATGCGCGGCGACGCGGAATCGCTCGAGCAGGCACTCGCCGAAGGCGTTGACGCCCTTCTCAAGTTGCTCGCGGATCGAGACGCCCTCGAGGCGTCCATGTACCGCGACATCGCCCGAAACCGCCTGGAAGCGGTGACGGAATTCGCCAGTCTGGTCGACGAGAATCAGAAGGAAAGGGCGCTGCAGAAATATCTGTTCGACCATCTGTGGTTGCTCGACCCTTCATGGGATCGCGCCACGGACGACACGAGCATGGAAGAGCGCATCCGGCTGCTACCGGAATTCTCCGGAGATGAAGGCACGAACGACGAATACGGCCGCATCGACATTCGTTACAAAGCGGTCTCCGGAAAGCACCTCATCGTGGAACTGAAACGCGCCAGCGTCAGACCCACGACCGGAACGCTTCTCGACCAGGTGGAAAAATACAAGGTGGCGCTCGAAAGAAAGTTCCCGCACGAACGATTCGAGGTGATCATCGTTCTTGGAGAGCGAACCCGTGATGTGGAAACCCCGATCGCATCGATCATGCCCGGTTCGAAGGTCTTTACCTACGACGAATTGATCGTCAAGGCGAAGCAGGCCTATTCCGAATACTTGGAACGCACGAAGGAAATCGACTTCATCGACGACGTTCTCTCTTGATCAGTCAAAAGAAGACCCGCAGCGAAATCATGCGCGCCGTCCGCCGCGAAGGCACTGCGCCTGAAATCGCCGTGCGCAAGGCCGCGCACGCCCTCGGACTCCGCTTCCGCCTGCACCGCAAGGATCTGCCCGGCACGCCGGACCTGGTGTTTCCGAAACACCGCGTCTGCCTCTTCGTTCACGGCTGTTTCTGGCATCGGCATCCCGGCTGCGGCAAAGCCACGACGCCGAAGACGCGGCGAGACTACTGGATACCGAAGTTCGAGGAAAACGTCGCGCGCGATGCGCGCGTGGCGCAGGCGCTGCGCGACGCCGGATGGCGGGTGGAAACGATCTGGGAATGCGAAACCCGGGATTTGCTCACGCTACGGCATCGGCTCGCGGCGATCTTCCAGCTTCCGAAAGCGTGATGATCGTGCGGCCGACGGCCTCGGCGAGCTTCGGCGGCACGGCGTTGCCGATGGCGCGGCCGATGGTGGCGAAATGGATCTCCTCTCCCGGCGGCACGAACTCCCAGTTCGACGGGAACGACTGGAGCATGGCCGCCTCGCGCAGCGAGATGGCGCGATCCTGCTCAGGATGTCCGAAACGACCGCTGCCGTAGGCATAACACTGGGTGGTGATGGTCGGCGCAGGCTCGTCCCAGCGCATCCTGCCGTACACGGACGGATACGTGGCGCCGGTTTCGCGCCGGTGGCACGGAGCCCGAAGCTCTTTCGGCCAATCCCGCCATGAACCACCCTCGACGGAATTGCGGATGCGACGCAGATTCAGCTCGGAAAGACCGGCGGCGACGTGAAAACGGTCGCTATCGCAAGGCCCGCCGCCTGCGGCGATTGGCGGCAATCGTTCGATCGTATCCCTTACCGTCCGCGGCGACCCGCCATCAGGTTCTGGAAGGACGGCGTCGCCGATGCGTGACGCCACGAGCACCAGACGCCGCCGCCGCTGCGGAACGCCGAACCGTTCGCACGCCAGCACACCATGAGCGACGGCATAACCACATTCTTCCAACGTTTCCAGGAATTCGCCGAACACGCGATGAGAGGCGAGTCCTTCCACGTTCTCCATGGTCACGAACTCCGGCTTCGTCTCTTCGACCAGGCGCGAGAACTCGCGCAACAACGACCACCTGTCGTCGGAACCCTGCCGCGTTCTGCCGTAAGTGGAAAACGGCTGGCACGGCGCACATCCGGCGAGCAGACGATGTTCGGCCGGAGGGAAGAGCTCGCACAGATCGTCTCCGCTCAGATCGGCGACGTCGGCCCGCACGAAACGCGCCTCGACGTTGCGCTCGTATCCCCACTTGCAGCTCTCGTCCACGTCGATTCCGGCAACGACGTTCACCCCGGCCTTCTTCAGGCCATAGGAAAGTCCGCCTACGCCGCAATAGAGATCGACGCAAGCGATTTTCTTCATGTCGTTTTTCGGTCGCATCGTCCGTTCATGAGCCGTCTTCGTTCGATACTCACGAAACGTCATCCACTTTTTTGTTGTTGTGGCGAAACTGTTCAGACAAAAACCAGAATAAGAGTATTACTTTATTGAGTGCTGCGAGTATATCCGAATAACGCAACAAAAACTCTATCTCTATCAGTATATCCGCTTCCCACACCACCCCCACAGCCCTCCCCCTCCAGCCCACCAAAAGCACATATATGCCTTATTGCACATAAAAACACAACCCACGGTTGTTGACATAGCAACTTTCGGTTGCTATGTTTCTCCCATAGTCATCAGGAGGAACCGCCATGAACCCACTTCAGTCATTCGTGATCCGCCAACACCAGCCTGATATCCAGACCCGCCGCAACGCCGCCCGCTACGGCCGCTGGCTCTGCCGGCGCGACATGTACCTGCAGGCCCGGGCCGTAGGCCGCACCCTGCGCTTCCCGCTCGAGCTAGCGAGGGCCTGAGCCGTGGACATGGCCACGCTCGTCCTGCTCCTGCTCGCCGTCGGCGGCCTGTTCGTGCTGGGCCTGCTCGCCGTGCTCGCCACCATGAGCGGCATCAACCGGCTGGAGGAAGACGATGAGTGACCTGCGCATCCGGCTCGCGGCCAGGCGGCTCTGGCGGCGGGATGCGCGGCACAGGCTCCCGCGCCCGCAGCGCCACCGCACCTTTCTGCGCCGCTGCCATGCCGGCGCCGGCTTGGGCCGCGGCGTGGAGTTTCACCTGCGCCGGCGTTTTCGAACCCTCGCAAGGAAAAGGAGGAAACCATGAACATCTACGACCATGCCAGGAGCGTGCTGTACCAGGAGTGGCGCAACAACTGCGCTCTGGTGGACGAATACGAGGCCAACGGCAACATGCTGCGCCGCCAGACGCGCGACGACACCTTTTCCGGCTGGCTGGCCGGCTGGTGCGAAGCCATGCGCCTTGCCGCAGACACCAACCCGGCCTGGTGGCCTGTATTGGACGATGCGCGCGCCCTGCGCGACCTGTGGCTGTTTCGCGCCAACCAGGGCATTTTCGATTACCTGGACAAACTGGAGAAGAACCATGCCCGTTCCGTCGCGTAACCGCAAAGCCGGCGCCATGAGCGCCATCCTCCTCGCCGGCCTGTTCTACGTGGACATCGGCATCGGCCTGCACCTGCCGAGCGACGACATCCGCCTGCAGCGCGCCGATGGCCGCATCCAGCGCTGGAACAACCCCATCGGCACCATCGAAGCCGGTTATCGCGCCGGCCGCCTCACCTTGTACCTGTCCCACCAGTCCTCCACGGAACAGCGGGACCAGGGGCTCAACAAGGCGGGCGTGAAATACCGGCTCATCGAATGGTGACGTTTTTTCAACGCAGCTTAAAAGGAGAGAGATATGAACCCTGATCCATGGAAACACCGTAACAAGAACATGGCGTGCGCCACATGCATGTGGTTCGTGATCAAGGCCAAATCTGAGTCATCTGAAAATACCGCGCCAATTGGCCGCTGCCGACGTCATGCTCCCACGATGAACGGATATCCGGTGGTATTTGAAACCGACTGGTGTGGAGATCACAAACTCGACGAGAACGCAATTTAAGGCGTTCGTTTCCCGGGAAACGCCTCTCGACCTACCACCCGCAAGGAGGAAACCCATGCTCGTACTGGGACGCAAGATTGGAGAAGACATCCGGATCGGTCACGACATCCGCGTGCGCATCCTGGGCGTCGACCCGCACGGCAACGTGCGCCTGGGCATCGACGCCCCCGCCCACGTGTCCGTGCACCGCGAGGAAATCTACCAGCGCATCCGCGCCAAGGAGGAAACGCCATGAACGCGACGAGAACGGAACGCCAACCCGGGCGCCCCTCTGCGCCGCTCGCCATCGACCTGGACCAATGCGACCTCTGCGGCCGCTACGTCTGGCCCGGCCAGCTCGAACCCTGGCGCAGCGAAACCCGCCCCGACACCGGCCCCGTCATGCTGTGCACCTGCTGCGTGCACCGCCTGCACAGCCGCATCCCGAATTGAACGGGGGAGATCGCGCGCCATGGCGCAGGAGAGCGGGAATGAATGAGGGAAATACCGTTACCCGGGAAACGCCGCGTTCAGGCGGCGATGGTCAGATCGACGTGCATGGCTTTCATCAGCCGTCGCACCGTTTCCCATCTTGGCTTGGACTTGCCGTTGATGATCTTGTACAGGCTTTCCCGATTGAGGCCGGCGGCCTCGGCCACCTCGCTCACGCCATAGTGCCTGGCCAAGTGGCCGAGAGCATTCACGAACACCTGCGGATCATCGTCGTTGAAGCATTCGAGCAGGTAGGCGTCGATTTCCGCCTGCGTTTCCATGTAATCGAACGGGTTGAAGGGCTTCGTCTTCATGGCCTACTCCTCGATTTGCGCCAGGATTTCGCGGGCTCGCTGAATATCGGCTTGCTGCTGTTTCTTGTTGCTCTTGATGCCGCCATTGAGCAACAGCAATATCGCGTCGCCCCGGCGGGCGAAATAGATTCGATACCCCTTGCCGATGAAGATCCGCATTTCGCACACGCCATCGCCGACCGGCTCGACATCACCGAGATGTCCGGCTTCCGCCCGCGCAATCCGCATGGCGATGGCCCGAACGGCTTGCTGGTCCTTCACGCTCTTGAGCCACCTGTCGAACACCGGCGTGGTGCGGATCTCGAACCCCATGTCCTGATTGTAGCCTACAGGCTACACAAAAACAAACCACGAAAACCCTGAAAACCGGAGGTCGCCATGCCCGCCACCGCCAGAAAACCCCAACCCTTCGAGCTGCAACCCGGCGTCGTCACCGAGCTGCCGCTCAAGCTCATCGACGTGGACCCGGACCAGCCGCGCAAGGATTTCGACGAGGCCTTCATCGCCGAGCTGGCCGAGGACATCGCCGCGCACGGCGTGCTGCAGCCCGTCACCGTGCGGCCCAACCCGAAAAAACCGGGCCGCTACATCATCAAGTACGGCGAGAACCGCTGCCGCGCCTGCGTCGTCGCCGGCAAGGAAACCATCCCCGCCCTGCTCAGCGAAGACGACGAAAGCGACCCGCTCGCCCGTTTGCTGAACCAGGTGAAGGAGAACCACCTGCGCCGCGACCTCAATCCCATGGAATGGGCGAAGGTACTGCGCCGGATGCGCGAACAGCACGGCAAGCGCAGCCTGGCCGAAGTCGAGGAGGCGCTGGCCGGGCACGGCATCCGAATGTCGCGCCCGCAGATCTCGAACCTCATGCGCCTGGCCGAATTGCCCGACTGGGCCCAAGACCTCGTGCGCCGCGGCGAGCTCACCGCCGCCCACGGCAAGCACCTGCTCACCGCCAAGGCCTCCGAAGCCGTGCTGGCTGCGCTCGAGGAGGAATACCGTTCTGACGACTACCGCCCCAGCGTGCGCGAACTGCATGAAGACATCTACAGCCTGTTCATGCGTTGCCACGTGCGCCTCGACGGCTACTAC